>JAVZCX010000007.1:17014-35264 GCA_038874185.1 Candidatus Micrarchaeia archaeon | reverse complement strand
TTAGAAGCAACTGCTAAATCAATTGGAAGGTTTGACTTTATTCTGTGGGTAAATCGTACTGCATCTGGATCCGGAGCGTCTATGTATATCTTTTCTATCTTTTCAGCTATGTCGGGTTCTATCTCCTGCAATGCCTTAGATATAAACATAGCCTCTACTTCATTTAAGCTCACTCCTTTCTTCATAAATTCATTTATACTATTGGCAGTTATTTTTTGAATGTGAAGGTGGCAAATCTCCTTTATTTCTTCTGCAAGCTCTTCTCTTTTTTCAGGAGAAAGCATCTTTGAATCCTTAACACCTATATATCTAAGAAATTGTTCTTTTTCCTTCTCTGCTATTGCAACACACAATACAAGTGGGCCTAACACTGCGCCTCTTCCAGCCTCGTCCACTCCGCCTATAACAGCTCCATTCAGTTTGAGATGGGTGCTCTTCATGAAATCACTTAAATTTTAACATTATAGTACACATAGGAATAAATTGAAGCGATTGCTATAAACACAATCAATGCAACCAATATGGCATGATCTACCCCAAGCCTTGGTGATAAGTAAATTATAGATAACATGTATGGTATCCAGGCAACTATAGTTCCGAAAAGAACAAACTTTGCAGAATCCGCAACCTGCTGCGGAGTTCCGAAATTTCCTATGAAAAGATAGCTGACCCAAGTGATGATTGGAAACAGCAGTGCAATCCTTGAAAGCAGGGTGTAGCCTGATTCTTCAAGAAACACAACTATTGATACTACTAACCCACCTACAACGAAATAGAATAAATAATTGAATAAATTTAATGCCATAATAATAATTGTTAAGCAACTTTCATAAATCATACGTTTAAGGTGCAGCTAACACTGAGAATCAGATTTAAAAAGAAAGAAAGGTGTAAAAATAAAGAAAGGAATAAAAAATGAATTACTTCTTGTTCGTAAAGAGAAGCTGTATCAGGGCCCTTGAGATATTAGGTACCTTATTCTCTTTGTAAAATTCGATTGTCTTCATGAACAACTTGGTATGGGAAAGTCCCGGGTGCTTTATCGCCCTCCTAGTGATCTCGAAGATGGTCTTCATCTTGTAGTCAAGGCTCAGCTTTTCATTGTCCATTATGTAATTGAATACCTTCTCGTAGAGCTCTCTTCCTGTGTCTGAATCGATCTTTGCAGCAAGCGCCTGCTCGTAAACTTCAACGAGCCGGTCCGCCTTCTCCTCAACCCTTCTTTCCTTCTCGATTTCGAACTCAAGGAGCCTGTCTATGGCAAGCACGAAGGCGCTCGGCACAGAAATAACTGAATTATTCTCCTTCTCCAGTTTTTCATTGGAGATTGCTATGCTTGCCAAAACCCTGCATGCGCTGTCAAGATTTTCCTTTTTTAATAAGGAGTCACCTAAGGAAGATTCTTGCGCCATTGGTTTAAGAAGATAATCGATTATTGAATAATAAATATCTTCATCCCTTACGCAAGCAATTGCTGTAGATAGGCCTATAGACTCCATCTGCGGATAATAATAGAATGGCGAAAGCGTTCTTACATATGAAACCGCCTTTGCATAGAATTCTTTATCCCTTATCGGATGTTCATCTTCGCTTGCCTTTTCAACCAAAGATATTATTTGACCAATGGATTTCTTTTTGATAAATTCATCTAGAAGATTATTGAATTGCACTCTTTTCTTATTGATTTCATCAGATGATTTTTTCTTTAGAATTTCATTAGTTTCTAATTTGTCTGCAAATTCGCCTTTCTTAAGATGTGTGCTCGGATTGGATTCTGTTTTAATCTTCATGCTTTTCATCTTTATCCCCCTTTGAGAAACATTTGCCAGATTGCATTGACATGCAAAAGGCAATAAAAGTTAACGCATTCTATCTTTATATATTTTTCTATCTGAGACGGAGTAAAAATATCAGGACCATATCCAGGGAACTAAATTCATTATGAGTGCAAATAGAACAATATAAGCTATTAAATCAACCACTTTTTTATCTTTTATAGAATCCTGAAGAATTCTATGGCCATCAAAAGCCTGAACTGGCAAAAGATTGATTACCCCCACAAAGAAATTCAATACTGTCAAAAGAGCAAAGATTAGATAAATTGATTTTATCCACCAGTACTCAGACTTTATTGTTGGTGAAACTAAAATGCCAATAGCGCCCTTTTCATCTGTTTTTACATTAATTATTCCATTATTGGTTTCTAATCTTACAGTTGAATTGGGCATGAATGTTTTCTTTACACTATTAAAATCACTAAGGGAATTGATTTGAATTCCGTTTATTGAATAAATCTCAGTCCCAACTGATAAATCTGTAACGTTCTTACTTACTCCTATTACGGTAACATGGTTTGAATAAAAAGTGGGCAATGAAAATAACAGCAATATGGTGGGGATGAAGAAAATGATCGTTGCAACTATATTTGATGCAGCTCCTGCAGCTGCAACCCTCAACTTTTGTTTTGTTTGTCTCTTTGAAAGCTGGTTGTCATCAATGTCAACAAATGCACCCACAGGTATAAAACCAAAAAGGAGAAGTCCCGATGATTTCAACCTTACTTTTGAACGGATTGCCTCTATGCCGTGCGCCCCTTCATGTATAACAAGCAATGCAAGAAGCGCGATTATGCCTTCGAAAAGAGGAATGGTTATTCCTGGAATAATGAATGAAACTCCTGGAGAAGAATCAATTTTTGGTGCAATACCTAAAAGAAACGATATAATCGAGTAGATCACAGATGCAGCCTTTGCAATCAGGCCTAATGCAACAAAACCAGCAAATCCCAAAATCAAAAGAACTGCAAAAGAAAGAATTGAAAGAATTGAAAATTGGCTTGAACTTGAATCGGGTATCTCGGTTTGAGGCAGATCTATCACAGACAAAGCAATTACAGTTATGAATGGGGAGATGAATAAAGAAAAAACAGCCAGTGTTATCAATCCAAGAATTATTGTATTCATTTTTACATGTTTGAAAATTTTTGTACTTATAAGGCCAAACCCAAACACAAGACCAAAATCGGCTATTCCATCCATCCATTTTCCAAAAAATCTATTTGACCATCTAATAAAATCTAATCCTTCTTTGATTTTAAGCATTAAAAAACCACTCCAACCGTCTGCTCCTGTTATCTTTCTTATTAAGATTCCCGCTATCAATAGAATGGCTATTGACAGTATTCCTTTAAGGAAAGCGGAAATATCACTAGTCACTATAAGAAAGAATATGAGAAACGAGATTATTACAATTCCTGCCAATTTACAGGATTCATTTTTACAAATACTATCTAATTGCATAAATTATATTTTATAATTACATTTATAAAAACTACTTATAAATTTAGAATATATATTCCGGTGTTAAAATGGATTGCGAACTATGTGGAAGACCAAATGCAACCTTCATTGCAATTGTAGAAGGAGTAGAAATGAATATCTGTGACAAATGCACAAAGCATGGAAAAGTAATAAGGACACTGGTTGAAGAAGAGAAAAGGAAAAACAAGGAAATTGAAGAAAGAGCGGAAATTGAGCTTGAAGTAGTAGATGATTTTGCTGAGATCATAAGAAAAGAAAGAGAAAAGAAAGGTATGACATTGAAGCAGCTTGCAGCTGCAATTGCAGAAAAAGAATCGTATATTGACAGAATCGAAAGAGATGAAGTAATACCTAGCGAAAAGGTTGCAAGAAAGCTTGAGAAATTCTTTAATGTAAAGTTACTTGAAGAAGTAGTGGTTTCAAAAGAAAGTAAAGAAAAAACAATCGATGAGTCTTTAACTCTTGGAGATGTAATAGAAATAAAAAAGAAGAAAAAATAATAGATTTCGAATATAAAAGATGATTTTATGGGAGTAGACTTAGGCAGTGTTCTAATAAAAAGACCAATTAAACTAGAAAATCTTGCTGGAAGAAGGATTGCAATTGATTCCTACAATATGATTTATCAGTTCCTTTCAACAATAAGGCAGAAAGACGGAACACCTTTAATGGACAGCAAAGGAAGAATAACAAGTCACCTATCTGGATTGCTCTACAGAGTGTCAAAACTTCTTGAAATGAACATACAACCTGTATTCGTATTTGATGGAGAACCTCCGAAATTTAAAATGAAAACCATAGAAAAGAGACAGGAAATGAAAGCAGAGGCACAAAGGAAACTGGAGGAAGCAATTGCAAGAGGGGAAACTGAATTAAAAACATATGCTCAAGCAACAGTAAAGATGACTCCTGAGATTATTGAAGAATCAAAAAGAATGCTTGAATTGATGGGAGTTCCTGTAGTTATTGCACCTAGTGAAGGAGAGGCAGAAGCTGCTCGTTTAGTAACTGAAGGAATGGCATATGCAGTCGGATCCCAAGACTATGATTCAGTATTATTTGGTGCAAATAGAATAGTAAGAAACATTACTCTGAGCGGAAGGAGAAAACTTCCTGGAAAGGGTGTATGGGTTGAAGTTGAACCCGAGATAATCGATGCGGAAGAATCGCTCTCTCAGATCGGAATAGAAAGAAAACAGCTCATTTGGGCAGCCATAATGATGGGAACTGACTATTTTGAAGGTATCAAAGGCATAGGTCCAAAGAAAGGAATTGCAATCGCAAAAGAATCCAAATCACTTAAGGAATGTTTTGAAAAAGCCAAGGCCGCAGATATCTATGAAGAAAACAAATCTGATCTTGAAGATATTGAAAGATTCTTTTTAGAACCGCCAAAGCCTAAGCATGAGCCTGTCATTCAGTTCAAAGATCCAAAAAGAGATGAAATCATTGATTTTCTTTGCGGCGAGCATGAATTCATGATAGAAAGAGTAGAAGGGGCGCTTGACAGGATAATGAAAAAAGAGGAAGGAAAGAGTCAGACAAAGCTTGACAGCTGGTTTGGATGAGAAAGGAAATCAATTTCTTTTCCTTTTCATTTGCTTTACGCATATATCAATACTTCTGCTAAATGACTTAATAATTGCGTCTTCTTCTTTAGGAGTCAATTGAACATTATTAATGCATTTCTCTACAATCGCCCTTTCTGCAATCTTGTCTACTTTAGTTTGCGTAATCTTTGATTTCATGCAATCACCTAAAATTTTTCTTTGAATAGAATTTGTTGTAAACTTTCATTATTTCTTCATGTGCTGGATTAAGGAAATCCTGCCTCTTGCTTTTCTTGCTGTTTCTTTCGTCAATAATCTCTACTTTCTTAGGACTGAATTTAACTATTCTCCCTATATCTCTTTTATCATCGCTTGAAATTATAATTCCAAGCACTTCTTTTCTTTTTCGTTTGTTCATACCTATTCACCATCCATTGAACTGACATATTTCATATAAATCAATAACTTAATTTTTTGGCTAAGTCTACTAATAGCTCGTATATCCTAATATCATCATTTGTAACATTGAATGGATATGGGTCTGGCTTCAATTCCCTTATCGCATTGTCAAATTCGGTTAAGATATAGCTTTCAAGATTATAGTCTTTCTTTACTGCGCCAAAACATGCAAAACATGCAACTTCCCTTAATTTTAGACTTTTGGTTTTATCTCGTATTAAAGGGATTAAATGCTCAAGAATTTTGCTACCCAATGCCGCGAACAGATTAGTACATCGATTAATAAATTCTGTATCATTGCTGACTTCTAATTCTTTGGCTAAAATTTTGAATATCTCTGCAACCTGCTCTTTCGATACTGAGTCTGTATATTCTTCCAAAGAGATTATTGCATTTGCTTTAACTGTTGCATCTTCTTTTGGATTGGATAGAATATTCAGAAGCAGATTTACAGAATTTTTACTGAATTCAGATGCTTTTGCAATTAGTGTTATGGCTTGGTTTCTAACCCTCAAACTTTGATTTTGATCCTTTGCCAATTGATTTATGGAATATAAAAGAGTTGCAGACGCATCTCCGAGCTTCTCAAGGGATAAGAGCGCAGAATAAAGAACATCTGGATTTTTTTCTGTCAGAAGGACGTGCTGAAAAACAGAAACTGCTTTATTTTTCTCTTCGTAATCCAGATTTGCAACTATCTTTGATATTAAAACTAACGAATTCATTTTTATTATTACTTTTCGATTTTCAATCTTTTCTCTTATATCATTATCCTTCAATTTTTCCGCTATTTCTTTGCGCTTAAAATTCATTGACTTTGCAGAGACGTAGGTTAAAACATCGTCATCTAATAATATTCCGTATAATGTTGGAAGCGCCAGCCTGCCTGTAGATTTTATCCTGTCAAATGCGTTTAATCTTTTTTCATCTCGATATTCGAACATCTCTATAAACGAATTTACTACTCTGTCATGAGAAGAACCGGACAGCATCCCTTCTATCAAGCCTTTAAATTTTGGATTGCATTTCATTGAATTATCTTCATCAAAATTGTTTTGTATTTTTTTATCTTTATACTGTTCCTCCATTTGGTTTCACCTCTTCTTTTGAGTCACTCTTT
This sequence comes from Candidatus Micrarchaeia archaeon, assembly GCA_038874185.1. GTDB lineage: Archaea > Micrarchaeota > Micrarchaeia > CABMEP01 > CABMEP01 > DTQF01. Next base: position 28,815 of record JAVZCX010000007.1, on the reverse strand, counting down.
ATTACCTCATCCTTAATCTCTTTGTCCGAATTAAAAATGAAATTAAATAATGGCTGTTCAGAGCAATCTGAATTGGTACTCTTATCTTCTTTCCCTTCGTTTTTTAACACCTTTATTATGTTTGCAATATTCTTATCTGTCTTATGTAAAGAAATAGCTGACATCAAATCTCCAAGAAAATGATTTGACTCATGCGGCTTGAGCTTGCTTATATAGCCGTTTGACAGCTCATGCTGCATTTTGACATAGCATTTAATAAAGAACACAATATCCTCGGGTTCCGTTATCATGTTTACATATGCAGCATTTCCAAGCAGATTAAGAAAGTCATATCTTAATGATTGCATCTTTGGAGAACTTAATTTATTTTCTAGATCAAGTATTAGTCTAGTTTTGCTATAATTCATTTTAACTAAATCTATTATCAGTAATCTGTCATTGCTTTTCTTTAGAAGAAAGTTCTTTAATTTAGGGTCGTTATGAGTATATCCATTATAATGCAGCAAAGCAAGAAGTTCAGCTGACATTTTTATGTATTTCAGCCTGTCCTCTTTTATTAACTTATTAAAATCAATAGCGGACAATGGGATAACATCTGATTCTAATTTTGTAAAAAGAAGACTGGAAGAAGCTGAATCTGACCTCTTATTTATTAAATACCCTATTGGAAATAAAGTTATTCCGTATGAAAAAGTATGAAGCGATACGTAATTGTTAAATTCCTTCTCAACTCTTTGATTTGTTCCTGATTTTAGTACGTATCTGATTTTTTTGCTTTTTTCACAATTGCGACATGAGATTTCGGCATGCTGAACTATATTCATTGTCTTTGGGGCCAAAGATATGTGGCCTTTGAATGTGTGCTTTCCATCTAAAAATGACTTATACTGTTCGCTTTTAATCATAAATAAAGTTGATTCGTCTTCTATTTTTATGAATTTTCCAACTGGAAGCAACAGTATCTCTTCTTTCTTTGGCTCACTAATGTAAAAATGGTATGGAGCGTGCCCTACTGGCTCTATTTTTATTGAATATTCTTTTCTGTGCATGCATTTAAGAAACAAATGAGATATATAAATGTTTTCTTTTTTTGAGCTTGAGCAACTCGATTTAAAAACTAAAGTTCGAATACATCTCCCTTAACAAACTCCAGTGTAAGCTCAGGAATAGAATCAAGATGCTCACTAAATATGGAGTTTATTTTACTTTCATTTTCCTTTATTTTTTCTTTTTCCCAAATAATGTCTGCAATTGCTGCCGCAGGCTTATTTATTGGGTGACCTATTTTTGATTGCAGATATACGTTGCACTCGGTCGCCCCCAGCTCACAGATATCACTCGCGATCCTATTTGCAAGAACAGAATAAATCTTACCTATATGACCAACTGGATTCTTTCCTGCAACTGCCTCCATAGTCATTATTCTAGTTGGAGAGATTAATCCATTCGCTCTGTTTCCTCTCCCTGCGCTTCCATCGTCACCCATCTCACAGCTTAAGCCTGAAACAGTAAGATAAACATTGTCTCCCTTGTCCGCAGTGTTGACATTTACTATAACTTCATAATCACTTCCAGCAATTTTTTCTGCTATTTTCTTTGCGTTTTCTTTCAACCGTTCTTTCTTTGAATTGTAATCGCTTAATGAAGAAATGTATTTTGAAACAAATGCAACTGCGATTGTCAGCTCAATTATCTCTTTATTTCCCTTGCCTGGCTTTGTTCTAGTCCTGCATCCCATTATCTTAATATCTTCTCCGACTTCTGGATATTTTGATTTAAACGATTTAGAATTCAATTCCTTTTCAGTCTTGAGGACTGTCCTTTCCAAAACTGAAAGAGGGGCATAGCCTACACAAATGGAGGTATCATTGCATTTTGGCATTTTTGGTCCCACTAAAGAGGTTAATGAACGGGAACCTTGCGAAATCTTTGATTCGACTGTAAAATCATATTCGCCAAGGTTTCTTGCTACTTTCTTTAGATATTGGTGCGTTGCTTTTATTGCAATTTGAGTAACTGGAATTACAGTGTTTCCTATCTGAGAGGTGGCTCTACCGCTTAATGTTATGTCGATTGGCTTTAAAAAATGGCCACCACCGAATTCAACATGTGTCGCCCCTCCAGTTATCATAGCTTTATCAACATTGTGATGAATGATCTTACCAAAATTGTTTAAGTATTCTATAGAAAGTTGCCTACTTATTTCTTCTATTATCCCATCAGTTAGAGTGTCTGGATGACCTATACCTTTCCTTTCAACTATTTCATAATTCTTTAAATCTATAGGAATAGAGTTGGAATGATTTATATGAACCATTTAATCACCGACTATTAATAATTAATTAGAAGCCTAAAGAAGATTGAAATGCGATGTAAAGAAGATATACTGCTGCTGCGATGGCAATCGGAGTTAAGTAGTCTTGGTAAATCGCAATCTTTCTCCACAGCCATAGTAAAAATTTATTGTGAGGTTGATTCCTGCTTTCAACTAAATCTATCAATTCCTTGAAATACTCTCTTTCTCCAGGTGGCATCTTTGGTTCCTTTATTCTCTTTATTTCTTTTCCATCAACTGTCTCCACTTCTTCCTGCTTCCCTATTTCTTTCTTTGCACTTTCATACCATGGTGGAAGAGAAGATTTCTTTCCTTTTGGCTTTTTAGCTGAAGTCAAATATTTAATTGGATCTGCGGCAAATGGATCCAAGACCTCAAGATAGTCCTTCATTGTAATCTCTCTCTGCTTACCTGTCTTTAACGCCTCGATCCATGGTATTGCCGCCGCATCATCGCTTATGGCCTTCATATCTGAAGAGGAGTATCCCTCTGTTGCCCTTGCAAGTCTGTCCCAATCAACATTCTTTGCTACTGGCCTTCCTTTTGCATAGTATTGAAACATTGCCTTTCTTGAGTTATAATCTGGCTCTCCTACATATATCATCTTTGTAAATCTTCCAGCTCTTCTTAATGCAGGGTCAACATCCCATGGCGCGTTTGTTGCCGCTACTACCAATACATTTTCATTTCTTGCCTCAACTCCATCCATTTCGTAAAGCAATTGGTTGACTGCCATCCTCATGTATTGCCCTGATTCCTTCATCTGTTCTCTTCTTCCTCCTAAACCATCGATTTCATCTATGAATATTATGCATGGTGATGCTTTTCTTGCGGCTTCGAAAATATTTCTAATGTTCTTTTCAGTGTTACCAACATACATATCAAGAACATCGCTTAATTTCACATTAAGGAAGTTTGCACCAACCTCTCCTGCTGCTGCCTTCATGATAAATGTATTATGTACCACTATCCCTCCAAAACCAGCTATGAAATTATGATTGTCTTTCACTGTAAGATCATAAACGAAGCCTTCATAATCGAATTCTCTTATCTTGACAACTTCATCCCATAGCACAGAAGAATCAGAAAGTAATCTTAGTTCTTTAATTTCATTTGTTTCTCTCTTATCTGAAATTAATCTCGCAACAAGATTCCTGCTAAGATGCTTAGATGATTCATATGCTTTTCCATGTTTTGAGCTTGTGTCATAGAATTGTTCTTTGTTCATTCCAAGCCCTTCTCTTGCTTTCATTAACAGATTGCTAATATTTGGTATTACATCTACGTTTGTATTTTCTTTAACTTGGTTAGAAGTCCACTTTCTTAATAGCTTTCTTTTTCTTTCGCTCTTGAAGCCTATTGTTTCTTCAAATAATTTTAGTTGATTATGGCCTGTCACATAGATTCTATAATAGGTATGATCGTATCCTCTAACTGATTTCTCTTTGATTCTTCCGATTATTCCGAATCTTAAAAGCAAATACGATATCTGATTTGCAAATACCTTACTTGCAGTTGTGAATTCGATTTCTGGAACATCCTTACGAATGTTTGCTTCGCTTTCAAAAACAGCAGAAAGAAACTCTGCCACTATTTTATTTTTAGCCGTAATTATGCTTATTGGTACCTTTGTATTTCTAGAGCCTATAAGCTTGAATCCGTGAGTTTGCTCTAGATATTTTATTAGTCCTGTTGATGATATTTCTAACCTTAATACATTTTGAGATCTGTCCGGTTTTATGCGTGGCTTTATTCCAAAAACCTTAGAGGAGAGATGCTCTACTCTGTCAACTAGGTTTTTATCTGAATTGAAAAAGAATATTGTGCCTCCATTTGAAGAGCCTTCAGAAAGAAGATAACCGAATAATTCAGCAACATCCTGATCCACATAATTTATCTGATTGAATTCTTTTGCAGGCCTTCTATAAGCTTTATATCTCAATCTAACATTCGTTTGATTTGAAACGCTATCCAAACCTGAATTCTGTATTCTGAATATAGAAATTGGAAGGAACATGTCTTGAGATTCATTTGCAATCAAAGGAACAGGCTGCACGGTTAATTCCCTTGGGGTTGCAATGTAGGAACCAACAGAGAGATCTTTTGCTTTTATCTTTACTACTCCATTGTCAACAGAGAAGAAAGGATGTTCTGGGGTTACAGATATCTTTCTGCCAGAGCGAGTTATTATCTCATACATCTTTCCTTTATATCTCTGCTTGTATGCAAATAACACGTTTTTCTCTTCGATCTTTAGAGTGGTTGGATTTAAGGATAATACCTTAACTGAAGGATTTTCTACTATTTCTTCCTCTCCTACCTTTATTTCTTTCCCATTCCCTTTTGCAATGTTATAAACTTCTTCAATTGAGAGAATCTGGCCGTTTGATAACTGAATTGGTGTGTCTGGAGAAACACACTTACCACATCCGGGCGGTCCATAGAAAAGAACTCCACCTCCACCAAACTTTCCATATTTCCTTGCAAGCTCAGGATCTTTCAGTGGATAAACTATGTACTCTCTGATTAGTTCTTTTACCTGGTCCATTCCCACTACGTCTTTGAAAGTCACTTTTGGCTTTGCCATGAATTTGACAGCTGAAACGCCTTCGCCACTTGATGCTTCTTTTTCTGATTTCTTTTTCTGTGCTGCTGCAAGGTGCTCTTGTGCCTCTGTGAAATTAGGATTTATCTCTAATGCCTTCTGATAATCTGCGATTGCTTCATCATATTTCTCAAGAAATTCATAGGCCAATCCTCTTGCGTTATACGCCTCTACAAAATTAGGATCAAGCTCTATAACCTTAGTAAAGTTCTCTACTCCGCTTTCATAGTCCTGCATGGATGCATATGCCAATCCCCTGTTATAATATGCCTTTAAGTACTCTGGATTAAGGCTCGTAGCCTTATTGTAGTCTGCTATCGCCTTTTCAAAATCTTGTTTCCTATAATATGCATCTCCCCTGTTGTTGTATATCATTGGATTATCTGGATCAATCTCTATAGCTTTAGTGTAATCCTCTATTGCCTTGTCATAATTCTTTTTATTATAATAACATAAAGCCCTGTTAAAATAGCACTCTAAAAATCTAGGATTAAGAATTATAGCCATGTTGTAATTTTCTATAGCCCTATCATAATCTCCTTGTTCATAGTAATAGTTTCCTTTTTCATAATATGCCTCTGCATCAAGAACTTCCTTCTTAGTATCTTCCTCAACCATGATTGAATATATAAGAGAAAACTATATAAATTTAGATTAACAATCAGATTTGATGTACAATAAATTATAGGTGAATGTATGGGTATAATTGATCTGCTCAAAGGATTTGTGATTGGAATACTTGTACTTATTCTAATGGCTGCATTGCCATCCTATATAATAATGAATGCAATTCAATCCAATCTTCTTGATCAAAAGTATTATGAGACTCAATTTGAAAAGACAGGAATGTACATAAAAATACAAAATGGATTGCTGAACATGATATCTTCACAGATTCCAGCAAGTCAATTAGCTGCTTATGGAATAACTGAAACAGATCTAAAGAATGCAATGTCAAAATCTATAACTAAAGAATGGGTGAAGGGAGAAGTGGATAGGAATATAAGGAATTTAATGTGGTATCTTAATGATGAAACAAAAGGCGTCAACCTTTCAATATCTCTAAAGCCTAAAATAGCGGAAGGAATTGCTAACTTGATTGTAGATAAGATAGGATTGTCTCAATCAGCTGCAACCAGCTTAGCAAATGAACTGGATGTAGTAAAGTCTATACCAGATCCGCTCGATGTTGAACAGTTTGCACCTGGAACAAAACAAGCGCTTTCTGATCTAAAAAGTAATGTACTGATGTTTAAGAGCATGGTTTCTCAGTTATTCATTGGGATTTTGGCAATAGTAGTGATTATATTCATACTTACTCTTAACTTGAAAGACTTTGCAAAAACTCTTGGCTGGCCTTTACTGATAACAGGGATATTAATATCAGCAGGATCATTCTTCTTGCCGAATGTTGTGAAAGATGCAGTATCCGGAACAGGAGTGACATCTTCTCAACAGCTGATAACAATGACAAACATAATTGACTTTCTATCTCCGATATTTGGAAGCATATTGACACAAGGATTAATGATAGTTGGAGCAGGAATAATCTTAATTGCATTCAGTTTTATCTATCCAATGATAGAAAACAAAGAGAAAAAGTAAATATTATGATAAAAGAGCTAACAGTCAAAAATCCAAAAACAGAAAAATCAGATTACCTTAAGCTCCTTTGATCTGCTTGCAATTTCTTCTTTTATTCTTTTTATGAACTCCTCTGCTTGCAAGGATGAAACCTCTCCAGTTCTTTTTCTTACGGACAAAGTACCTGCAGCCATTTCTCTCTTTCCTACTGTAATAATATAAGGAATCTTTCTTAATTGTGCATCTCTTATTCTTGCCTCAAGTTTTTCATTTCTTGCATCCACTTCAGATCTTATTCCCATATCTCGCATTCTTTTATCAAGTTCTTTGCAGTATTCAACTTGATCATCAGTCAAAGGAAGAAGAATTACCTGAACTGGGGAAAGCCATGTTGGAAACTTCCCAGCATAGTGCTCAATCAATATTCCAATGAATCTTTCCATACTCCCTAATATTGCTCTGTGAACCATTATGACTGGCTTTCTAGTTCCGTCCTTATCCACATATGTTGCATTGAATCTCAATGGCATCTGAAAATCCAGCTGTATTGTTGCACACTGCCATGGCCTATTCAATGCATCTGATATATCAACATCAATCTTAGGACCGTAAAACGCTCCATCTCCAGGATTGATTATATAATTGATTCCATTCCTTTTTAATGCGTTTGCTAATGCCTCTTCTGCTTTCTCCCAAAGCTTAGGATCTCCCATTGCACCTTCAGGCTTTGTTGAAAGCTTCATTCTGTATTTGAATCCGAAAAGATCTCCATAGATATATTTTATAAAAGCAAGAAGATCAGAAATCTCATCTTCTAGTTGTTCTGGAGTTACAAATATGTGCGCGTCATCCTGCGCAAATTTTGTTACTCTTGTCAATCCTCCAAGCACACCGCCAAGTTCGTTTCTATGCAGCTGTCCGAAATCTGCTATTCTATACGGTAAATCCTTATAGCTGTGTGATGTAGAATTGTAGATTAAAAGATGGGAAGGACAGTTCATTGCCTTCAATGCATACTCTTCTCCATTTATCTCGAATGAAAACATATTTTGCCTATAGTGGTGCCAATGGCCTGATGTCTCCCAAAGAGCTTTCTTGAAAACCTGTGGTGTTATAACTTCATTGTAGTTTCTTTTCAGATATTCTTCTCTTAAAAATTTCTGCAATTCATTGTATATAACAACTCCTCCGTTCAAAAAGAATGGGCTTCCTGCCAATGCATAATCATGAGTCATGAAAATGCCTAGCTCTCTTCCCAATTTTCTATGATCTCTTTTTTCTGCCTCTTCCAAAAATCTTACATATTCATCAAGCATCTTTTGCTCTGGATATGCAACTGCATACAGCCTTTGAAGCATCTTGTTTTTTGAATCCCCTCTCCAGTAGGCGCCTGCATTCTTCATTATCTTAAATGCCTTTATCTTACCAGTGGAAGGAAGATGAGGTCCTCTGCATAAATCAACAAAATCACTATCAGTATAATAAACAGAAACTGTATGCTCACCCAACTGTTCCAATTCTTCTATCATCTCTAGCTTGTATTTCTCTTTTCTTTCAGCAAATATTTTCTTTGCTTCTGCTATTGGAATCTCTTTCCTTTGAAATGGCTCGTTTTTCTCAACTATTCTTTTGAACTCCTCTTCAATAAGCTTGAAGTCTTCAGGAGTAAATGTGTGATCCAAATCAAAATCATAGTAGAACCCTTCCTCTATTGCAGGACCTATTGCGAGCCTTGCATCTGGAAACAATCTCTTAACCGCTTTTGCCATTACATGGCTTGCGCTATGCCAAAATACTTCTTTTCCTTCCTTATCTTTGAATGTAAGAATTTTGAATTCACAGTCTTCTGTCAAAGGATATGAAAGATCAACAATCCTTCCGTTGACTACGCAAGCAACTGCATCGCTAGCTAATTTTTTGCCTATTTTATTTGCCAAATCAAACCCTGTTTCTCCGCTCTTAAACTCTAAAGAAGAGCCGTCTGGTAATTTTGCCTTCATGATTCTCACTTTGAATAAATAGAATAAATAGATATACAACATAAAATATTTAAAACCAACAACATAAAACTCATTTATGAAGAACATAGAAATTGCAGCCATATTTTATGCAATGGCTGACATACTTGAATTACAAGATGTTAAATGGAAGCCGATTGCATATAGAAAGGCTGCAAGGGCGATAGAAACTCTTTCTGAACCTATAGAAGAGGTGTACAAAAAAGGAGGAATAAAAGCTTTGATGGAGATTCCGGGTGTTGGCGAGGCAATAGCAAAGAAGACAGAGGAATTCATACTTACAGGGAAAGTTAAGGAATATGAAAGATTAAGGAAAAAAATACCGAAAGGACTAAGAGAAATAATGGATCTCCAAGGGTTGGGCCCAAAAAAGGCAATAAGGTTGTACAAGGAACTCAAAATAAATTCCATAGAGGAGCTGGAAGCTGCAGCAAAAGACGGTAGAATTGCAAAATTAGAAGGATTTGGAGAAAAAACAGAAGAAAACATAATCAAGGCAATAGAGATTGCAAAGAAAGGAAAGGAAAGGTTGCCGCTTGGGGTTGCACTTCCAATAGCCAGAGAGATCGTAGAAGAATTGAAGACTACAAAAGGAGTTAAAAGAATAGAGATTGGCGGCTCCTTAAGAAGAAGAGTGGAAACAATAGGAGATATAGACATACTGGCTGAAGTTGCTGAAGGAAAAGATATAATGGATAGATTTGTTTCTCTCCCTAATGTTGTAGAGGTTCTAGCTAAGGGAGAAAAGAAATCAATGATTGTCATAGAAAAAGGAGATTATAGGATTCAGGTGGATCTAAGGATAATTGAGTCAAAATCTTTTGGCGCAGCCTTGCAGTATTTTACTGGCAATAAAGAGCATAATATTGAATTGAGAAAGATTGCAATTTCAAAAGGATGGAAATTAAACGAATACGGGATATTTAAAGGAGAGAAGCAAATTGCTGGAGAAAATGAAGAAGAGATTTATGAAAAGCTTGGAATGAAATGGATTCCACCTGAGCTTCGTGAAAACAAAGGAGAGATAAAGGCTGCAATAGATGACAAATTGCCAAATCTTATAGATGTTAAAGACATAAAAGGAGACCTTCATGTTCATACTAATTGGTCAGAAGGAACTGGAACAATAGAGGAAATGGTAATAGCTGCAAAGAAAAAAGGATATGAATATATTGGAATTGCAGATCATTCAAAATCAGAAAGAATTGCTAATGGGATGGATGAAAAAAGAATTGAAGAGCAGATCGAGGCTATAAAAGAAATCAGAAAGAAAATAAAAGGAATACAAATTCTGCATAGCAGCGAAGTAAGCATACTTCCAGATGGAAGCTTGGATTATTCTGATGATATATTAAAGAGATTGGATTATGTCGTAGCTTCAGTCCACTCCAGATTCAAATCACCCAAATCAGAAATGACAAACCGTATTCTTAATGCATTAGAAAACAAATATGTAAAGATACTTGGGCATCCAACAGGAAGGCTCATAAATGAAAGAATGCCTTATGAAGTTGACATGGATCAGATTATGGAAGTATGCAAAGAGAGAAGCATTGCAATGGAAGTAAACAGCTTCCCCCTGAGATTGGACTTGAATGACATATATGTAAGAAAGGCAAAGGAGATTGGGATCAAATTATGTATAAACACTGACGCGCATGCGGTTGACCATCTTAATTATATAGAATACGGAGTTGGAGTGGCAAGAAGAGGATGGTGTGAAAAGAATGATGTTTTAAACGCAATGGATTTCAAAAAATTGATGGACTGGGTTTCTAAAGGATAATATTTTGATAACATTTATGCATGTTATTAGAGGGATTTTATGAAGAAGAATGAAGTGAAAATTAAAATGGATAAAAAAATGAAAATTGTTTTCTACTTTGCAATAGCTATGATTGCAATAGCTGCTTTACTTTACGTTGCGGATAATGTGGTGAAAGAAAATTCTAATGATTCTGATTATAAAAAACAGAATTATTGTACGCCAGAGTCAAGAAAAGCAGAGGTTTGCGTTGCTTTATACGAACCAGTATGTGGATGGTTTAATGAATCAATAAAATGTGTGAGATATCCCTGCGCAGCAACATATTCTAATAAATGTTTCGCATGCCAAGATCCTAAAGTTGAATATTGGACAGAAGGAGAATGCCCAAAATAAGTTAATGGAAATGACTTAATTTAGTTATTCTTATTTATGAAAAAATATGAATATAATATAAAAGCGCCTGGGCCGGGATTCGAACCCGGGTCGGCGGCGTGACAGGCCGCAATGCTAGACCACTGTGCACCATGTGCGCAGAACTTGCGCAGCAAGGTTCTACACCACCCAAGCGCATTTTTAAGTCCCACCGGCCGGATTTGAACCAGCAACCCTCTCGTTTCTACAAAACGACTGCCAGAGGATCTGACAGGCTGGACTACAGCGAGATGCTCTGCCAGATTGAGCTACGGTGGGATGATGCCCAACCTATAAACATAAATTGTAATATCTATATTGTAAGTAAAGATATTAAATTATTGCTCTAACCACGATAGTTATCTCTAGATGTTTTATTATATTATCTACTTTAAATTTTTAATCCTTTATATTCAATTTAGATTATGGTAAAGAAAAGAAATGAGAAGAAAAAAACAGCTAAACAGCTAGAAAGCAAGAAAAGGAATGAGGAAATAAATAGAAATATAAGGGATATAAACAATAGAAATAGAGGCATAATTGCAGTGCTAATCATATTAGTGTTTATTGCATTTGTATCTTTGATTATATTATTAAGAGAGAATCAAGAAAGCTATATTAATACTGAAAATAAAACAAATATTTCAATAATCATAAAGCAGAATACAGGGAAAACAACTACGGAATGTCTAGCTGGGTATGGAATTAATGAGTCGGTTATTTACATATATGGAAAGGATTGTGTTTATTCACAGAAGAACACCCCTTGGGTAACTAAAATGAAAACAGAATATGATATAAGAATGATAAACACAGAAGACACGGAACAGCTGATTAAATTCATGAATTGCATGAACTCGTTTGAATTGGAAGGCACTCCTACATATATATGTCTGAAAAATTCTCAGATACATATTGGAAGTTTTAATTCAGAATCTGAATTGAACTTATTCCTATCGCAATGCAGATAAAACTATATAGACAGCTATATAGAAAGGTGGTTAAATGAAATCAAGAAGACAGAATAAATCAAGGATAAGACAGGTATTACATTCAGTAAAAGAAAAAGTAAGAGAAAGG
>JAVZCX010000007.1:0-16728 GCA_038874185.1 Candidatus Micrarchaeia archaeon | reverse complement strand
AAAATCTAGTCATACCATCAGAACCTTCCACCATTAGAAAAACTGGAAAAGAAATCGGATGCAGCGTTGGAGACAAAAAGACGGTTGATGTTTATATTGATCCATATGATCCGTGGTCAATAAAATACGATAGTGAAATCAAAAAATTCATTCAAGCATTCAATGAAAACATACGAGTAAGCTACAGGATTCTTTCAACATACACCTACAAGTATATATCAGAAAATGCAAACTCCTCTGCATATACTGCGCTTTTATATTATGAATGCGCAAAAGACAAGGACTATTTCAATGAATTTAAATCCTGCGTAATAAACAAATACAACGAAAAGAAAGAATTTCTTTCTGAAGATGAACTTTTAATGTGCATTCAACAGAACGGAGGAGACATAGATTTTATAAAGAAATGTGTAAATGAAGACTATCCAAAAGGAGAATTAAGAACTGATGAAAGATTCGCAGAAACATTCATTGGAACGCCAACAACACCAATGATTGTCGTAGACTGCATGTATGTAATTTATCCGGCGTACATAACTAATGCATATTGTTATTTATATCCTAAAATCGAACAATGCAAAGAAGAATAAAAACAGGAAGACCTTTAGTTTTTTATTATTTTGATCTATTTTTATTATTTTTTAACATGAACAAAAAGATGGTTTAAATCATAAGGTGAAAGTTCGATTTCCTGTAAAATCGTAAAACCATAGTCTTTAAGTTCTTTTAAGGATTCCTTGTATACTTCTTTTGATGCCTTTGTGACATCGATTGATTGAGACTTTATGCATATGAATCCTTCTCCGCCTTCCTTCAAAAACATGTCAGAGTTAAGCTTGAATATTCTTATCTGATCTGGCTGTGCAACATCCTGGTATATGAAATCTACCTTACCTTCAATATACTTCTTATACTCTTGAGGCTTTCGCGCATCACCCAATATAGGAATCATATTATCTCTTACTTCGCAGACTGAGATAAGATCTCTCAAAGGCCTCTCTGAGAACTCAACACAGTAGAGAATACCGTTCTTTCCTATGATATCTGATACGTGGGAACATGTAGTTCCACTTGCAGCTCCGAGATAAAGCACAGAATCTCCTTTCTTTATACCGCTCGATTTAAGACCTTTTTTTATTGCTCCTGCAAGCTTTGATCTGAATGGATCCCATAATCTATATTCTTTATCTTCTACATCTATTAATCGTTCACCATAGACCGTATTTCCAGGGTAGGCATTAAGAGTAGCTAACTTGTCGTCTATTCTGAATATGCCTGGAAATATCTGAAGCAGATCATGTTGGGATCTTTTTTCTTTTTTATTCATAAGAATAGTTTAATCAATAATTTTAAAAAGGTTGATTTAATATTCTAGAAAAATCATGAAAATGGAAAAAGCAATTAAAATAATTTTAGATAAATATATAATGAAATTAGTGTTCAGCCCCTGATCCAAGCTTGTTCAGCTTGCTCCAGCTGTTCTTTTGTAAATTTCTTTTTCTTGAAAATCCCTTCAACTGCTACCGACTTAAAAGTCCTTAGGCCTCGCTCTAAGGTACCTATGCTTCTTTGAAAAACAGTCTGACTTGACTTCTGAATCTGAATACCTGTCTGTACCTCTGCCATTTTATCTGCCTCATACATGTATATTCGGAAATATTTAAATAGTTATCTTATTCTGCAGAATTAAAGTGAATGGGTTTTTTAGCGCCCCCGGAGGGATTTGAACCCTCGACCTACTGCTTAGGAGGTTCGACCAGACAAAACAAAAAGTTAAGTCTGACAGTCGCTCTATCCAAGCTGAGCTACAGGGGCATCAAATAATAATATGTAAAAAAAGAATTAAAAATACGCTATTACCTTAAAAGATTTTTCTAGAACCAATTCCATGGAAGCAATTTTTTCCATTTATTTTTCTTTTTGATTTCTTGCACTTGTTTTTGGCCCTCATTGTATGCGTGCTGAAATTGGATTTTGTTTTCAATAGTATTCAATCTTGCCTTAGACTGCGCTTCAAGTGATTTTACTCTTTCATTTAGATTGTTTTGCATTGCAGATATTTCATCAAGCTTCGTCATTATTTTGATATTCTGTCTATCAATGGAAGACAATGTGGAATTGACAGAACGAACCATGTTTTCAGTAACGTTATTAGTTCCTAAAACATACCCAAACATAAAAGAGAACACGATTGCAGTTGAACCTATCTTAAGTGACTTTCCTGGGTTATTTTTTATATAATCAACTGTATTTTTGTATCCTTCTTCAGCTAGCAATCTAAATCTTAAAAAATTATTTTTGATTCCTATTTTAGATGATTCATTTCTAATGTTTGATTTATTTGATTGCATATAGTCTTGATTCTGCATGAAAAATAAACGCTTGATTAATATATAAATATTTGTTTTTGCTGGCTTTGTAGAAATCCTATGATGAGAAAATAGATTTCTTCGTCATTAGAATATATCGATTGTAGACAAGTGCCTTAAGCTTTATTTCCTTCTTCTTTACTTAGGTGATTCTGCTCTGCAGATCTCAATAAGATTTTTTGCTAAATCATACTCTATCATTTCTTTTTCTGTTTCTTCCAATAGTTTTCAATTGCATTCTTTAATGCCTGCTGTGCAAGAACGGAACAATGCATTTTAACAGCTGGGAGACCGCCCAGTTCTTCTGCAACTTCTTTGTTTGTTATCTTAAGCGCTTCCTCCAGTGTTTTCCCTTTCGCCAAATCCGTCACCATACTACTAGTGGCTATAGCTGCAGCGCATCCCAGTGTCTTAAATTTTATGTCTTTTATCCTATTATCCTTGATCTTCAGATAAAGATACATAACATCTCCGCAGACTGCGTTGCCTGCCTCTCCGATTGCATCTGCGTCTTTTATCTCGCCCATATTATGTGGATTCATAAAATGTTCCATTACTTTTTGAGTATAAAGAGATGAATTTGTAATTTCCTGTCTTTTGATCTTTTCAACTCTTTTGCTCTTTTTTGTACTCTTATTCTTTACCATGTAATCACCATTTTATATTTTATATCAGTAAGTAGTTACCCCCTCTATTCTTGGTGTAATCTTTCTTATCTGATTAACAATCTTAGGAATGACCTTTATTACTTTATCTATTTCTTCTTCCTTTGTTTTGTATCCTAATGTTAATCTAAGAGAACCATGCGCCTTAACCGGGTCGGGATCTAATGCAACTAATACATGAGAAGGAGAAAGATCATGCGATGAACATGCAGATCCTGTTGAAGCTGAAATTCCTAAAGAATCAAGCATTAGAAGTAATGCCTCTCCTTCTACGCCAACAAAACCAAAATTTACATTGTTTGGAAGTCTATTCTTAGGGTGTCCATTCAATCTTGATCCTGGAACTTGTGAAAGAATTGATTTGATTAGTTTGTCTCTAAGCCTTGACAATCTTTTACTTTCCTTTTCCATTTCATTTGATGAGATTTCAGCTGCTTTTGCAAAACCAACAATTCCTGGGATATTTTCTGTTCCTGCTCTTTTATTGAATTCATGCGGCCCGCCGTTAAGTAGAGGTTTCAATTTCAAATTTTTTCTTACATACAGTGCTCCTACTCCTTTTGGACCGCCTATTTTATGTGATGAAACTGATAAAAGAGAGATATTCATTTTCTTTACATCAACAGGAATGTGGCAAAAACTCTGAACTGCATCTACATGAAAAGGGATATTATACTTCCTTGCCACCTTACCTATCTTTTCTATTGGTTGTATGGTCCCTATTTCATTATTTGCATGCATTATAGAAATTAATATTGTCTTATCAGTTATTGCATTTTCAACATCTTTAGGATCCACTTCTCCGAATTTATTAACAGGAATAAAAGTAACTTTAAAGCCTTCTTTTTCCAACTCCTTTACCGTGTTTAGTACAGCATGATGTTCAATTGAAGATGTTATTATATGATTTCCTTTGTCCTTGTTTGCATAAGCAATTCCTTTTATTGCAAGATTATCAGATTCCGTTCCTCCAGAAGTAAATATTATCTCTTCCGGTGAGGCATTTATTATATTTGCAATCTTCTCTCTTGCTCTTTTTAATGCGTCTGCAGCAATTCTTCCATCTGTATGAAGAGAAGAAGCGTTTCCAAAATTCTTATTAAAATAAGGTAACATTTCCTGAATAACTTCATCTCTTACTGGAGTAGTAGCCGCATAGTCAAGATATATTCTCTTCATTTAACCCACCATCTTTATGATTTTATGAAACAACCTTTGCACTCTCCATCAGGTATTTCTGATATTATTCTATGGCTTTTGCAGAAATAACCAGATTTCCTGAAATCATTGCAAAGTTTACAAACATTCTCGCTGAATGACCTATTTAAATCATAGTTTTTTTGAATGTAATCTGTAATAATTTTTTCTAATTCCTTCTTATGCAATCCTCTTTTCTTTTTCAAATATAATGAAACTGCAGCTTCTGAAATTCCAATCATTTTTGAAACCTCTCTTTGAGAGTAATTTTTTGAAATAAGGAACTTCACAGTTTCCTTTCTTATTGTAGGAAGAAGTTCAGTAACCATGAATTCGCAAGGTATCATAAATAACTTTACACTGTTAAGTTTTTAAATCTTTTATCATTTCAATAGCCTTAATCCATAAAGGATTTAAAATGAACACATTATAATTAAAACATGGAAAAAAGTAATAAAAAGAAAAGATTAGAAATTGGATTAATCCAGGTATTTTATGGCAATGGAAGAGGAAAAACAAGCGCGGCAATTGGAACCGCAATCAGAGCGGCTGGGCACGGGTTAAGAGTTGCAGTAGTTCAATTTCTTAAAGATGGAGGAATAAGCGGAGAATTTAACTATCTTGAAAAACACAAAATAAAAATATTTGAATTGGGGCCTTCTGCTGGAAAAGAATATGATAAACTTGTAAGAGATGGAAAAGCAAAAATTACTAAGATTTATTTTGATTATGATAAGCATATAATTGAAAATTCTAAGAAAGGATTGAAGCTAAGCGAAAAACTTCTTTCTTCAGGAAAATATGATTTAGTTGTTTTAGATGAGATAAACACCGCAGCTGCATTCGGACATTTTACATACGATGAAATAATTGATATTTTAAAGAAAAAAAATAAACATACAGAAGTTATTCTAACTGGATTTAAACCTCCTCAAAAAATAATAGAAATCGCTGATTTAGTTAGCGAAGTTAAAAAAATAAAGCATCCATTTGATAGAGGAATTCTTGCAAGATGGGGGGTTGATTACTAATCCTCATTAAAAAACCACAAAATACTTGAAGTGTTATCTTCCAATGATTACATTTTTAGATTCTTTGATATTCTTACCAAAACTGAGACTGCTTCCTCAAAAGAGGATATGGCATCAATAAATAAAACAGTGGAATATGTACCGATTTTTTCATCTGAAAGCAGTTTGATTCTTAATTTATGCGAAGAAGATATAAGCTTGTCTACATTTTTTCTCATCTTAATTATCTTTGATAGTTTTGACGAATTAATTGAATTGAAATTGAATTCAATAAAATCATAAATTTCATCAAGAGCGAACTTTATTTTTAATATGTCCCTGATGGAATCTTTTGAAAACTCTAAATTGTTTTCATTTAGCTTTTGCGTTATATATGCATAATCATGTGCAGTATCTGCCAATCTTTCAATTTCGTTGGAGATTTTTGAAAGAAGAACGATCTGCGAAGATTGCTTTTCGGTAAGATTTCTTTGAGAGAGCTCAACAAGCGCACTGGTTATCTTAGAATCCAAATAGTCGCTTAAAGATTCGTACTTCTCTATTGTTTGCAATTTTGAGACGTCCTTATTTGCTATCATATCTGTTGCTATTGTAAACATCTCTTTAGAGATTTGCAGATGATTGACGAGTTCCAACTTTATCTTTTCTATTGCGAGATCTGTATCTCTAGGTATTCTTTTTATATGCTTAGGTGTGAAAAGAATCTGCTTTTCTGTAGTGGGGGTCAACTTCTCTATTAATTTTATGAAAACAGGCAACGAGAATAAGAATACGACAGCCATTATTACATTGAATATTGTATGTGCATTTGCAACAGCTGAGCCTTCATTCAAACTTATAGAATTTACAAAATAAGTGAAGTCAGTAAGAAATGGATAGATAAGAATGACACCTACAGTGCTGAAAAGAAAATGTGCATATGCAGTCCTCTTTGCATATATGTCCATATTTTTTGAAATGAATAAAACTGTAGATGTTGTTCCTATGTTACTTCCTAATACTAATGGAATTGAAATAGATACAGGAATTAAACCTTCCATTGTAAGCAAAACTGCAAGTGCAGTGACTATTGAGCTGGATTGAAGTATTAGGGTTAAAACAATACCCGCAATAATAGAATACAATGGATTGTCTAAAGAAACAAGCAAGTCCTTTAATTCTTGGCTCTCTTTAAATGGCGCCGTTGCTTCTGTTATTATAGAAAGTGCAAAAAACACAAGACCAAAAAGGAAGATTGACTTTCCTAGAAGGTTGTATCTCTGGAACAAACTTAACAGGAATCCCAATAATATAAAAATAGGTGCAAATCCCATAAACCTAAATGCCACAAGTTGTGCTGTAACTGTTGTTCCTATATGCGCACCTGCTATAACACCAAGACTCTGTTCAAACGATATTAAACCTGCATTCACGAGAGAAACTAAGATAGAAGTAGTTGCAGTGCTTGATTGAATAACTGCAGTTACTATCAAACCAGTACCTAATGCTTTTAGAGGTTTGTCTGTAAATCTTTGAAGTATTTCTTTAAGTCTTTCTTTTGAAACTCTCAGGAGCTGATCACTAAGCTGTTCAATGCTATAGATGAATATTGCAACTCCTGCAAGAATAAATATCAATTCAAATAGCATGAAGTTATATTGACAAAAAGAAATTTAAAGATATAATAATATCTAATTGATTTATTTTATCAGACCGCCAATCATTCGTCACTGCCCCAGCAAGCTAGGACTCAGATTCATCCATTGTCATCATCTAATATAAATAAATCAGAAAACAATTTTAAATTGCTCGGATTAAAGATGAATAGATAGACATGAAACCAAATACAGCAAAAATAGTACTAGGAATTGAAAGTACCGCACATACACTAGGAATAGGTATAGTAAAAAATGGAAGAATAATTGCAAACGAAAAAAGTATGCTTTTTGAGTATGGAATCCACCCAAGAAAGACAGCAGACCATCATGCAGATGCATTCCAAGAAGTAATGGAAGCAGCTCTTAAAAAAGCTGGAATTAAATTAAAAGATATTGATTTGATAGCATTTTCTCAAGGACCTGGAATCGGGCCTTGTCTAAGAATATCCTCAATAGCAGCAAGAACATTTGCAATTTCATTCAATAAACCAGTTGTAGGTGTTAACCACTGTGTTGCACATATAGAAATCTCTAAGCATTTCACCGGATTTAAAGATCCTTTAGTTCTTTATGTAAGCGGCGGAAATACGCAGATACTTATTAAGAAGGAAAATAGATATCATGTTCTCGGAGAAACACTTGATGTTGGAATTGGAAACATGCTGGATACATTTGCAAGATCTGCGGGATTAAAAAATGCAAAAGATGTGGAAGAAAAAGCCCTGAATGGAAAGAAATATATACCAATGCCATACTCTGTGAAAGGAATGGATGCTTCCTTCAGCGGGATATTGACACATTCAGAAAAACTAATAGGAAAAGAGAAAATAGAAGACATATGTTATTCATTGCAGGAAACATCATATGCAGCATTATGCGAGATAACGGAAAGAGCACTTGCATTGACTGAGAAAAAAGAAATAACGATCTGCGGAGGAGTTGCGCAAAATAAAAGATTGCAAAAAATGCTCTCAGATATGGCGGAAGAATGGAACTGTAAATTCGGAGTAGCGCCAAATGAATTCAATGCAGATAATGGTGGAATGATTGCATATGTTGGATATCTAATATCAAAACTAGATGAAAAAAATCAAAGAAAATATCTTCTCTCTCCCAACAAAATACTTCCAAAGCCTAAGTTTAGAACCGATGAATTTTTAATAAAATGGCAATAGCTTGCAAGTTTTAGAAAAAATTGCATTAAAGTTTATATACATTTGTCTACTAATTAATTATACACGACCAATTCAAATTAAAATTGAAGAAATAATATAGGTGGAAATAATGGTAGATAAAAAAGTAAAAGAAAAAATAATCAATGATATAGACTTAGAAAAAAACATAGTTAAGCTAGTGATTGATCTCGCAATGGAATTCGGACAGGAAAAAAAAGGTTCATTCTTCATAATCACTAATAGAAATCTTAAACCGTACTATTCATGGTTATACACTGATATATTGGAAAAAACAAAAGTCAAAATAAATAATCAGAGAATTCTTCCAGTTATAAGGAAGCTTGCTGAACTTGATGGTGCAATAATAATCGATGAAGACGGATATCTTATTGCATATGGCGCTCAGATTAAAAAGACAAAACATTACAAAGGACACGGCACAAGACATAGCGCTGCGCTTGGAATATCTGAAGTGCCAGGAACTCTTTCTATAATCTCAAGTGAAGAGGATGGTGCTGTAAGAATTATGAAGAATGGAAAGACGTTAATAGAGATAAATCCATTCACTAAAACACCACCTACTTTAAGTGAAAAAATAGCTGAGTTGCTCACTTCGCCCTCTCTGCCATTAATAGGTGGAGGAAGCATAGGTGCATTGGCACTCGGATTGAATCCATTTGTTGCAGCAATAGTATTCACAGGTTCTTATATTATGACAAAAAGCGGTGCAAGAAGCTTGGGTGAATTTCTAAAGAGGGGACCGACCGTTCTGAAAGAAAAGAAGGGAGAAGAGTGAGCCAAAGTAAACAAAATAATTACAAAAGCAGAGGCGCAGAAGCAAAGGTCTATTTCTCTGATTTATTTGGTCTTCCTGTTGTTTTAAAAGTCAGAGATAAAAAGGAATACAGAATAAGTGAATTAGATGAAATACTTAGAAAAACGAGAAATAAAACAGAAGCAAGATGTATACTTCACGCCTTAAAAAATAACATAAATGTTCCTAAAATATATCATGCCGGCAAATACGAGTTGATTCTTGAAAGACTTGAAGGAAAATTAATGAAAGATAGAAAAAATTCTCCTAAGGATTACAGAAATGTTGGAAGAATTCTATCTAAGCTCCATTCAGTCGGAATAACACATGGTGACTTCACCCCTGCAAATGTAATGTTCATAAAAAATGAACCATATATCATAGATTTTGGTCTCGCAGAATTTTCAAAGGATCCAGAAGAGAGAGCGATAGATGTTTTATTAATGAAAAGATCTATAGGGAGAAATTTCAAATATTTTTTAGAAGGATACAAAAATCTTAAAGGATGGGAAAAGATAATAGGACAAATGAATGAAATAGAAAAGAGAGGCAGGTATCAAAAACGAAAAGAATCTAAAGAAGAGGAAGAAACCGAATAAACATAAAGAAACGAAAAGATATCAATTTAGAAAAAACTATTCAGTTCAAAATCATAATTGGCAAATACCTGATGAACAATGGCCTGCGAATTCAGAAGAAACAGTGACCTTTCTTTTCTGCTCTTCACCAACTTCTTTTGGAAGACCCAGGTATATTACTTGCTCTACTTTGCTCCCATATCTATAAACAGTTATTCCCTTTGTTCCTAATTCGTATGCTTTAAGATAGATGTCTTCAACTTCATCAACAGTTGCGTCATATGGCAGATTTATTGTCTTTGAAACTGCGTTATCAACATATTTCTGAAAAGCTGCTTGCATCTTTAGATGCCATATCGGCTCAATATCGTAAGCAGTAACGAATAAATCTCTCACATCTCTTGGAATCTCGCTCATTTTCTGTATTGATAAACCATGTGAGATCTTTTCCATTAATGATCTGCTATAGAAACCTCTTTCAATAGACATAGAGTGAAAGATTCTATTTATCTCTATCAGCTTCATGTTTTCTAGAACTTGCCTATAATAAGCAACTGCGAATAACGGCTCAATTCCAGAAGATACACCCGAAATTATAGAAAGAGAACCTGTCGGCGCGATGGTATTTAATGTTGCATTTCTTAATCGTTTATATTTAGATGGATAAATTGCAAATTTGAAGTTAGGATAGCTTCCTCTTTTATTTGCAAGCTCTATGGAAGTATTATATGATATCTGTCTTATAAATCTCATCAACTTTTCAGCCATTAAAATTGCTTCTTTACTATCGTATCTAATTCCAAGAAGAATTAATGAATCTGCCCATCCCATTATGCCCAAACCTATCTTTCTGTTTGCCTTTGTAATATGTTCAACTTCTCGAATTGGAATAGAATTTGTATCAATCACATTGTCTAAAAAATGCACTGCATTTTGAATCGCAACTTCTAATCTATCCCAATCAAAATCACTTCCATCTGAAAGTATGAATTTAGTAAGGTTTATGCTTCCCAAGTTACAAGATTCATAAGGCAATAAAGGCTGCTCGCCACAAGGATTGGTTGCCTCTATCTCTCCAAATTTTCTTAATGGATGCAACTTATTAATTCTATCTATGAATATAAGTCCTGGATCGCCTATTTCCCATGCTTGCTCAGCTGCAAGATTAAAAACTTCTCTTGCAGATATTGTTCTTGTTACTTCCCCGGTTCTTGGATTTATTAATTCATAATCGTCATCTTTTTGAACTGCTTTCATGAAACTATCTGTAGCCGCGATTGAGATGTTAAAGTTTTTCAGTCCGCCTTGTTTTTTGGAATTGATAAATTCAACAATGTCTGGATGATCGCATCTCAAAACGCCCATGTTTGCACCGCGCCTTCTTCCCCCTTGCTTTATTGTTTCTGTCATCGCATCGTATATCTTCATGAATGAAACAGGACCTGATGCGATTGACATTGTAGAACGTACTAAGTCACCTTTTGGTCTAATTTTTGAAAATGAAAAACCAGTTCCTCCTCCGCTTTGATGTATGAGTGCTGCATGCTTCAATGTCTCAAAAATACTTTCTAAAGAATCATCTATTGGAAGCACAAAACATGCGGAAAGCTGTCCTAATCTTGTTCCTGCATTCATTAATGTTGGTGAATTTGGCAGAAATTCAAGATTGCTCATCATTTCGTAGAAAACTTTTTCTGATTTTTTCACATCTTCTCCATAAACCCGATCTGATTCTGCGATTTTCTTTGCGACTCGCTTAAACATTTGCTTTGGAGTTTCGATGATTTTTCCGCTAACATCCTTCTGTAGATATCTTGAAGCCAATACTTTAGTTGCATTTAGATCCAATTTAAGATCATCATAAACGCCAAAAAGAACTTTTTTCTTTTCTCTTATCTCTGCTCTTTCTCTTCTGTAGTTGATGTAAAGTTTTGCAATTTTTTTATTCTCCCTTAAAAGTTCTTCTACAACTATGTCTTGTATCTCTTCAACTGAAGGTATCTTGTTTTTAAAAGCACCGGAGAGCTTTTTAACAACTCTATCTGAAATCTTTTGTGCAAGTTTCATATCTGGTATTTTTGCAGCCTCGGTTGCTTTGTAAACTGCATTTGTGATTTTAGATTGATCGAATTTTACTATTGAACCGTCTCTCTTTTGAACTTCCTTTATTCCAATCATTAAATCACAAATTATCTAAAATTAAACTAAAATAAAAAATTAAAGATGTTAGCTCTGTCTCGCTTTTTCCACAAGTAATTTCAACGTTATAGATAATCTTTTTACTTCTTCTTGGCTTGTGTCTTTTCCAAATGTGAATCTTACAGACCCAGTAAATTTCTCTCCTTTGACACCTATTGCCTCAAGAACCCTGCAATCTATGCAAGTTGAGGTGATAAATCCTTTCTCCTCAAGTTGCTTAACAAGTTCAGTACCAGTTATTCCACTGAAGCTAAAGTTAACATTATTTGGCAATCTTTTTGTAAGATGACCGTTTAATTTTACAAACTTTATGTTTTCTTCCACATAATCAATAAACATCTTTTGTAGCTTGATCAGGTTCTTTTGATTCTTGCTCATTTCTTTATGTGCTAACTCTGCGGCAGTAGCAAAACCAACTATAGATGCAACGCTTAGTGTGCCTGGTCGAAGAATGTTCTCTCTGTTTGGAAAAATCGGCTTGATGGGAGTTCCATTCTTTACATAAAGTGCACCAATCCCCTTAGGGCCATAGGAATGATGCGCATCGAATGTCATTAGATCTACATTCATCTTTTTGACATCTAATGGAACCCAGCCATAAGAAAATGTTGCATCGGTATGTAAGGTCACGTTTTTTTCTTTAGTTATTCTTCCTACATCTTCTATTTGCTGAATTGTTCCTATCTCTCCGTTTGAATGCTGTATAGATACAAGTATTGTCTTTGGAGTTATCTTTGATCTTAAATCCGCTATGCTTATCATCCCGTCTACATCTACAAGAAGACTTGAAAGAGTATAACCTTCTGTAACCAGTGATTTACATGTTGAAAATACTGGATCGTGCTCTATTGCTGAAGACAATATATGGCTACCGTATGCAATCTTTGCTTTGGCTACTCCTCTTATTGCAAGAACTGAAGATTCTGTTGAACCTGAGGTGAAAACAATTTCCTCTGGGGATGCATTGATTGTCTTTGCAATTATTTCCTTTGATTGTTCTATTGCCAGCTTTGCATCACGGCCATAAGAATGGAGAGAAGATGGATTTCCAAATTTATTTTTAAGATATGGTTGCATCGCCTCCAAAACTTCTTCCCGTATTGGTGTAGACGATGCGTAATCCATGAAAATAAGACCTCTTTTTTCACCCCTGCTCTCAGGAATGCGTTTTGAAATTAAAGATCTAGGCCTTTTTGGACCTATTGATCTAGACTTGCCAGAAGATTTGATTTTCTTTGCCATAAAATGATTTAGTAATATAATTTAAAAAAGTGATGCCAAATCAAAATTTGCGCTGCAAATAATATATAGAATATTAATAGCTACTTTATAGAGTGAAACAATTCCTTCATATACATTGCATCTTTTTCAATGTTTGGCGATTCAGAGATTATCACACCATCGCATTTAAATTCATGCAATGCTTCAAAAAGCGGTTTGACTGGAGGAATGTCATTATCCATCGTAAGGTGATTTCGCTCTCCTTTTGAAGTGAAGTTGATGGATGACATATGACAATGAAGCGTCCTTAACCCCTCTTTTCCCGTTTTCTTCTCTACAAACTCCAATGCCTTAACATAATCTTCTTTTGTCTTAAACCTTCCATTCTCTCTTGCATGTATGTGTGCCCAATCAATTGTTGGCCTTATTAAATCGTATCCGATCTCTTCTGCAAGAGAATAAAGATCTTCAAATGAACCAAATGCGGTTGGTTTTCCAGTTGTCTCTGGAGCAAGATGAACATTAAAATTACTTTCTTTTATCTGCTTTGCAAGAGACTTAAGTTCTCTTCTCATTCGCTCATAAGCCTTATCATGACTCATCTTCAAGAAAAAACCAGGATGAAAAACTAACCTGTCCCCACCTGCAATTTCAAGTATCTTTGCTGTCTTAATTATTTCATCTACTGTTTTCTTATATTTCAGCTTTTCTTCGGAAAGCAGATTCAAATAATAGGAAGCGTGAGCGCTTAGAACTATGTTATATTTTTTAGCAATCTGTCCTGCCCCCTTCGCACTTTCTTCACTCATCCTACATCCATGCACGAATTCTAACTCAAATGCATCTAAGCCTAATTTGTAAACACATTCTATTCCAGAAATCGAATCTCTTTTTTCACATGAGATTGGAACTCCAGCTGTGCCGAATTTCATAAAATCACTGGTTTAAATGTTATTGTTTGGATTAAAGGCCATTTAGATTAGAGGGATGAAACTCTAAATGGAACTGAATCAAATAAAGAAAAGTGAATAAATTCTGGTGCACGCACATAAGGCTTATTTAAGAGAAGATTAATTGTCTGCATTGCCTCTATTGAACCTATTATATTTGCAGTTATACCCAGTATGGAATAGCATCCGCCTGCCTTTTGTAATCTTTCTTTCAGTTTTTCATCTATTCTCTTACCGTTTGAAGGAAGCATGAATATTGATTCATAGCTCTGGCCTTTTGGAAGAAATATGGTTGAATAGCCTCTTGTCTTTTCTGCTGCACCGAAGACATATGGTATCTGCAGGTCCTTTGCTGCTCTTGAAAGATAAATTCTTGATAGAACATTATCTAATCCATCAACTACTACATCGTGTCCTTTCAATAGATTAAATGCTGCTTCTTCTGAATCAACAAATTTGTCATAGGTTTTAA
The DNA here is from genome assembly GCA_038874185.1 of Candidatus Micrarchaeia archaeon. Classification (GTDB taxonomy): domain Archaea; phylum Micrarchaeota; class Micrarchaeia; order CABMEP01; family CABMEP01; genus DTQF01. The sequence goes on along the minus strand of JAVZCX010000007.1, from coordinate 2,420 downwards.
TCTTAATTGAAGGAGAGATATCTAAGACTCTTTTCTTTATTATATCTACTTTCTTTTTGCCAATCACTGAATAGCTGCTAAAGATCTGTCTATTTAGATTTGAAATTTCAAATACATCTCCATCTGCAATAGTTAAATTCCCTACTCCTGCCCTTGCAAGGAGATCTATAGCAATTCCACCAAGGCCGCCGCAGCCAATAACTGCAATCTTTGCATTAAAAAGAACATCCTGCTCCTTTTCACTCAGTGCACCTATGTTCCTAGCTGTTATAAGCTTATAAAGGCTGTATTCTTTTTTTGAAGAATTAGAATGATTGCTTTTTGCAGATTTACCTTTTATTTTTATTGATCTTTTTACCATAAGATACGCCGATCTAAAAATATAAATAAAAATCTAAAAAATTATCTTTTCTTTTTCATGGAAGAGATTTGCTGGCGTTCTTTTCCTTTATAGTACTGCTTAGGTGTTTTTTTCTTTTTGGAATATGATTCTGGTTTTTTAGAGAAAACCCTATCCCAAAAAGTTGACTTGAACCATGAAGACATGTTTTTTATGAAGCTTCTTGTCATAAAAACACCTTATAGCTCTCCTACTCTTCTCTTCTGCATTCTTCTCATTTTCTTTCTTCTCTTCTTGATCCATTTCCATCTCATTTTTCCTTTTTTCTTCCATTTTCTTGGTCTAGAACCCAAATAATCACCTAATAAAAATGTTGAATGTTTAGATATATTTGTATAAATTAATTTTTATATCTTTCTTTAGCTGTTAAATATTTATAAGTCTTAGCTAGAAAAATAGCTTATGGATATTGAAACAAAAATTGAACTGATTGCAAGGCCACCTACAGATGAGATCATAACTGTCCAGGCATTAAGAGAACTTTTAGAGACAAACGACAGGCCAGTAGCATATAATGGATTTGAGCCTTCTGGAAAGGTTCATCTAGGAACTGGTTTGATATGCTCTTACAAAATGAAAGATTTTATTCAGGCAGGAATAAAATTCAAAGTATATCTTGCAACCTGGCATGCCTGGATCAATGACAAGCTTGGTGGAGATAGAGAATTGATTAAGAAGGCTGCTCTGCACTTCAAGCATTCATGGATAGCTTTGGGAGTGCCTGAAGATAAAATAGAATTCATTTGGCCTGACCAGCTATATGATGATCTTGATTACTGGGAGATAGTTGTAAAGGTTGCAAAGGAAATGACGCTTGCAAGAGGAATAAGAACATTGGAAATAGCTGGAAGAAAAGAAAGCGAAGGTTTGAAACTTGCTTCGCTTCTTTACACTCCGATGCAAGTTGCAGATATATTTCATTTCGGTGTTCAGATTCCTCAATTAGGAATGGATCAAAGAAAGGCAAATGTGGTTGCAATGGAGGTTGGAGAAAAGATAGGATTCTGGAAACCTGTTCCTGTCCATCACCATCTATTGCAAGGTCTTGTAAAACCTCCAATTTGGCCTTTGCCAAAAGATCCAACAGAAAGAAAAGAGGCATTGAGTGCGGTAAAGATGTCAAAATCAAAACCAAACACAGCAATATTCATTTATGATGAACCAGAAGAGATAAGAACAAAGATATCAAAGGCATTCTGCCCAGAAAAAGAAGTTGAAAATAATCCAATGATGGATCTTGCAAAACATGTCATCTTCAGAGAAAAAAATGAAATGATAATAGAAAGGCCTGCCAAATTTGGAGGGAATATTGAGATCCAGTCTTTCGAGGAGCTAACAAACATTTATTCTGAAGGAAAACTTCATCCGATGGACCTTAAAAATTCAGTTGCAGAAAATTTAATAGGGATACTTGCTCCAGTCAGAGAGTATTTCAAGAAAAATAAGGAAGCTGCAGAAACTAAGCAAGTAATTGAAAATGCAAAGATAACCAGATAAGTTTATATCTTTTAAAAGCAATATAATTTAGTTTTAGAAAATATTGAAGTTAGAAAATATGGCCGCGGTCGTCTAATGGCAGGACGGGAGGCTGTGGAGGAACTTTCTAAAGGAAAGTTTCATCAAAGATGCAGAAACCTCCAAGCAGGGGTTCGATTCCCCTCTGCGGCCCTGATTAAATAAATTTAAAAATATATTATATAAAAAATAAATCATGGAAACAGCAGGTGCAAAACAAATTATAACACCATTAATGAAAAGAATAATCAGAAATCTCCCAGTAAATATTGCAATTTTGGATTTAAAAGGAAACTTTATTTTCAAGAACGAATTGATGAAAAAAATTCCTTTTTTAAGAATTAAAGAAATTGAAAATAATGAAGTACAACGTTTGTTTTTAAATGCTGTAAAAGGCAAAGAAGGAATAAAACATTTGGAATTAAAGATAGAAGACAAAAAAAGAAAATTTATAATCATCTGTAATCCAATAACGGATGAAAGGAAGAAAGTTGTTGGAGTCATG
>JAVZCX010000006.1:0-35334 GCA_038874185.1 Candidatus Micrarchaeia archaeon | reverse complement strand
TTGGATTCAATACATTTATTTGTCTTCCAACTCTCCTTCCTATATTAGATGCATATTCATAAACAGTATCATCTCTTCTTATCCAAAGATTTGTTGAACACCAGCCATGTCTTTTATGATAAACTTGAATGGGTTCTGCTGGGCTGTTTATTACAATATCTTCCAGGTTTTCATCAGACATTAATATCTCAAGCTCTCCTAATCCAAGCGTGTGCTGGATTAAATAGGATGATAGAACCTTTCTTTTTTCAGGAGTCAAGCCAGAGAATTGCCGGTCGAGTAATTCATTAGCCTTAACTTCGAATTTTGCCTGGATATCCTTCATCTGCCTTTGGTCCGTAAGCATTGCAATATCTATCTTCACTTTTGTTATGAGCTCTGCCTTCAAGGCATTAAGGATAAGTTTAGTTCCTTCTGCAATTAGCGGTATCTGTATGATATATTGTGGGGTGTAATCTTTTTTAGATTCAGTTATCTTCACTTCTACAGGTATTCCCTGCGCATCAAAAGAATATTTCTCAAGGATTTTTTCCTCAATTTCTTCTTCTTTCTTTTTCTCTTCTTTTTTTTCGTCTCTTTGTTCTTTGATTTTTTCATTTTTCTCTTCTTTTTTTTCTTCAAGCGCCTTCCTCATAAGCTCAAGTTCTTCTCTGTTTTCATTTTTGTCTTTCAATTCATCACCGATGCGCAACTAATATAATCAGCTTGAAATCCATTCTATATAGATGGAAGCAAGTGTATAGCTGATTTTTACCAAACCCTGATTTTCAAGAATATAGGACCAGTACTCTACTGTTTCTTCCGGCACATTCATTTCTTTAGCTATCTGTGATATTTCAACTCTTTTCCTTTCGTAAAGTAAACGCATGAATTTATCTATTCCTGTTGTTATGTATTCTTCATTAAGATCAACATTTTCCATCATATCGCCTGATTTGTGGTGCTAAGGAAAAAACATCACATCAAATATAACTAACAATAGTTATACGCATAATAATTTAAATGTTAATTTTAAACATATCTAATATCTGAAACATTATTACATCATTTCACTCGAATCGTGGTTTTATGGATGAAAGTATATATAGCAACTCTCTAGATAAAGAAGCAGCAAATAAAGTTAATGTACAGTCGCTTTCAGATCTGGAAAGATCCATATACTTAGATTATGGATCAGATGCAGTTTTAATTTTTAGACTTGCAAACAAAAAGCTTACAGTTAGCGAAATTGCTAAAGAGCTTTCAATTCAGGAAGAAAAAGTTTATGAGATAATAGAGAAACTAAGAGGGAAGTATATTTATTTAGAAGAGCCTGAAGAGAAGAAGACAGAGATTGAAGAAATAAAAGCTAAAAAAACCATTTTCGTTGACATGCCTAAGAAAGCGCCTCTTGACAATATATCCTCTGTTGCATTGATATCAGAATTAACTCTTAAATTTGGTCCAACAGCAAAGAAAATTTATGAGACGATAGATGGAAAGACAGATGTGCTTGAGCTAGCCGCTAATAATTTTTCCAGTCTAAACTATGTTGACAATCTAATGTGGGTTTTAGCAGAGAAGAAGAGCGCAACATTTATTAGAATGGGGCCGGAAGAGATAAAGAAAAAGTACGGGTCAGTCGGGTTCAAAATTTTTAATCAATATGGACGAGAAGGGTTGTATTTGTATATTCTTTTAGATAAAACCGCAGATCCGATAGCTGCCCTAAGATTCTCAGAAATAGATCCCTCTATAGGGGTGGAAATGATGGATTATATACTTAAGACAATCGATGCAACAATATCGTTTAATAAAAAAGATGCACTTACGCTCTTGAAAAGATAGATGGATTCATTCTTCAATTTCTAATTCAACCATCTCTGAGATGATTTTTGAATCATCTTTATCTTTCCATTCAATTTCTTTTCCTTTAATTAAATCAAGAATTTTCTCTTTTTTCATCTTTATTTTATTCCTATCGAATCCTATTGCAATTCTATTCGGGTTTTTCAATCCGATATAATTCAGTGCTTCTTTTATCTGCCTTTTTCCAGACGCCCTAACCAGCCACTCCAGCATAAGGTCATTGGTGATGTTTCTTTTTTCTTCAAATGCATTAATTGCATGATAATAAGCAAGTTTTAATTGGAATCTGCTTACTACAGAGTCTAAGTCAAATACCTGGAATCCATACTTTCTTGAACATTCTAGAATTTTATCTTTAGTTAAATCACTCGAAGAAGCAAACAACTCTACATCTATTCTTTCCAATTATTCACCTATTCTCAAAATTTGTTAGATAAAAAAGAATAAAAGGAAAAGCATTTTAAAGTATATTGTATATATTTAATACAACATCCATTAGCCTCGATTTAAATAAAATCATTTCTAATGATTCTGTATTTAAATTTCTGAGTTTCTTAATTTACATTTAAATAGGTGAAATGTATGCAACAGTATCATGAATCAAAACAAACAAAGAAGAAAACAGGTGCAAAATTCGCAAGACACAGAGACAAGAAGCTTGCGCATTATGGGGGTCACTTCGCATCAACAAAAGTCAGTGACGCAGACGTAAGAGTAAAGGCAAGAAAAAGAGGAGGATCTAAAAAGACAGTAGCTCTTTACGCAGCTTATGCGAATGTTGTAATGCCCGATGGCAAGATAAGAAAAGCAAAGATAAAAACAGTGCTCGATTCCCCAAACAATCCAAACTACAAGAGAATGAACATAATAACAAAAGGAGTCATAATAGAAACAGAAGTAGGAAAGGCAAAAGTTACAAGCAGACCAGGTCAGGATGGAGTTGTGAATGCTAAGATAGTGTCCTAACTACTAAGGCAACTCCAATAATTACTGTTTTTATTTTTTATTATTTCATTTCTAATTTTGTAGTGCAACAATCTATTTTTTTAAAATTTTGAGCAAAGATTTATGATACTTTATGTACTATTATTACTTACTCTATTTTAATTGGGTGGGAAGATGCCAAAAGAAATAAACGAACAAAACTTTGAAGAAGAGGTAATGAAATCAAAAGGAATGGTTATTGTGGATTTTTGGGCTCCATGGTGCGGCCCTTGCAGGATGTTAGGTCCCATACTTGAAGAAGTTGACAAAACAGGCAAGGTAAAAGTTATGAAAGTGAATGTAGATGAGAATCAATCATTAGCAGCATTATTTGGGGTGTCAAGTATTCCAACAATGGTGCTTTTCAAAGACGGAAAGCCAGTAAGTGGAAGAATCGGAGTAATGTCTCTTCCCCAGATAATGGCCTGGGTTGAATCTGTTTCAAAGGAATAGCATCCTTTCTAGCATTTATTATCATTAAGTTATTCTTTTTTCCCATTTTTTTCTAATCTGTTCATCTTTTTCTATAAACGCATGTATAAATTAGATTTTTAAATCTACATATTAAATTCATAACATGGCTAAGAAAAAAGAAGGCTTAAAATTGAATTTAAATTTGTTTAATCTTCCTAAGAAGGAGAAAAAGGAAGATAAAAAGAGAGGAGTAAAGACTAAAGCGAAGGCTAAGCAAAAGGGAGACAAGGCTAAAAATTCAAAAACTAAAGCTGCAGTTTCCGAAAAGATCAAGAAAAACCTAAAGCAGAAGTACGAAATCAAAAAGAAAGCAGAAAAAACAAAGGAAACAAAAAAACAACCGATCAAGCCAAAACCAGCTAAGTCATCGAAGATAGAGAAGAAACCAAAGACAATTAAAAAAGTTAAAAAAGAAAAAGAGATAAAGTCACACGAGGAAGCAATTGAGAAAATACTTGAGGGAATAAAAGAGATAGAATATGCACCGCAGAAAAGAAAAATTGCGGAGAAGGAACCACATATCGAACACATAATCACACCAAAGTCAGAATTTAAAGAAGATGCTGAAATAAAATCAATTTTACCAGAATCATTTATCCCTTCTAAAAAAGAAGACAAAAAGGTTGTAAAGTTAGAAAAAGAGATTAAGAAAGTCAGTTATGCAGCCCCGGAAACAGAGATTCAAACAATAAAAACACTAGCGACAATAAAGAAGCCGAGAGTTGAAACAGAAAAACCAAAATTAATAAAAACAGGAATTCCAGGCTTTGATGAAATGTGTGGAGGAGGAATAGAAGAAAAATCAGTTGTTCTTATTAATGGCGATGCAGGGAGTGGAAAAACAGTTTTCGGCTTACAATTTCTATACGAGGCAGCAAAAAACGGAGAGGCAGGCCTTTTCATAAGTTTCGGTGAATCAAGAGAAACCATATATTCTAGAATGCTAAATTTCGGAATGGATTTCCAAAAACTAGAGGACAAGAATCTTTTCTTCTTCTTAGAATACCAGCCTCACGAAGTTGCAAAGATAATGCAGGAGGAAGGTGGAACCCTGTATGATATAATAACTAGCTACAATATAAAGAGAGTGGTTGTCGATACAATAACTCCTTACCTCATGCAATTCAGCGATCCCTACAAGGCAAGATTGGCATTAGTAAGACTTTTCAGTGTTTTCAAAAAATTCAATGTCACTACCTTACTGCTCAATGAATGGTCTTCAGACCTTCCTTCAAATCCTTCTACTGCAGTGGCAGAGTTTCTTGCAGATGGAATAGTTTATATCATCCATAAACGCTCTCCAGAAGGAGTTCAGCTTAGGGGAATAGAAATCTGGAAGATGACAGGCGTCAGTCATACAGAGGTTGCAAGACCGTTTGCATTTACAAACAGAGGAATAGTTATATATCCAAACGAGAGATTGTTCTTTGGCTCTTCGGAAAGAAAGCTTTAATCATTATTAAAAGTCAATCAAGTTTAAAGAAATAGATGAGTGATGCTGATGTTGAAAATAGATAAAAAGAAAGGCCAAGGCGGACTGGAATACATAATCTTATTTTCATTTACAATCGTATTTTTTGCAATCGTGGTTTATGTTGCTAATGAACAGTTGTCAATTGTAAATAAGCAACAGAGACTTGAGCAGGCAAAGCTTGCATTAAAGGAAATTGCGGATGCTGCAACACAGGCATATCAGCAGGGAGCGGGAGCTAAGGTTATTAAAAGAATAGTGTTTCCAAACGGTGTTTCAGGAGATGGAGAGATAGTCAATAATACCTTGCACATAGTTTTCGAAGGAACAGATTTATCATATCCATTAAACTTCCCAATCACTGGAAAGATTTCTACAACTCCAGGATCACAAGAAGTTATGTTTACTTCTTACGGTGGTTCGGTTTCAGTTGGAACAGCCCAATTCTCATTATCAAAATATTCTGTTTCATTACAAATTTGCAGTTCATCTTCTCCCCAATATTTAAATGACACAATCCAAATCATTAACAATAATCAAGAAGCAATTCAGGTAGATGCACAAGTTAACTTCAATTCATCTTATGTCAATGTTTCTCTCTCTTCTTATTCATTTAATATCCCGGCTACTGAAAGTAGAGAAGCAAATATTACATTCAACATCTCTGCAAATACAATAGGTACATTTACAGGAAATATTTTATTCAATTCTTCTAATTATAGTGTTATAGTCCCAACAATCTTAGATATCCAGTCATGCGGAGGACCTACTTCAAATGTATCATATATTCTTCTTGAAACCTACAAAGATCCAGGATATTCAATTCAATATACAAACTTTTCAATGCCACCATTAGTTAATATTACAACAACAGGTTGGATGCCTTATTCTAATATAACTTTGGATCTAAGGAATTCTTCTGGAAGCATGCCAGGTTATCCAAAGCTTGTTCAGGTAGATTGGGCTGGCTCATATAGTGAGGAATGGAATGCAACAGGTATGCCAGGTTCTTACACTGTTTATGCTAATTATTCAATATATAATGTAAATTATTCGTTTGTGGTGAATCCATGTTAAAGTTAAAAATTTTAAGTTTATTTATACTGTCCATATTAATCACTTCGTTAATTTATGCAACAAATGGAACTGCAGTCTATCGTTCTAATACAGGAACATTTACAACTAGTAGTCCTAAATTAAAAAATTGGTCATCAGCTGGTACAGGTAGTTACAGTGCAGAATTTGAACTCCCAACAGCTGGATCCCCTATAAGATATGCCTTAATAAAATACTCACCAGTTTCTCCTAAGAGAGTAATTATTACACAAAGCGATGACGGTTATTTAGACGCATATGTGTCATTTGATGGAGTGGAATGGAACATTACTAATAATTTCGGTCAAGTATGGACAACAGCACCAGCTACTTCATCAAGAAGATTTGATTTTGAATATGAAACTTTAACTGGAGATCTTATAGTTGTCTATTCAATTGTAAGTGCAAGTACTACTTGTGATTTAGCTTATCGTGTGATGCTTGCAAACGAAACAACATTTGGCCCAGAAATATGTATTGACGATACAACACAAACAAATGATATTCAATATACTTGGGTTGAAGCTGCTAGAAAACCAACAAATAGTGAGGAGATAATATTTGTTGGATTTGATTCTACGAGTACTGATGCGGTTGCATATGTGTGGAATGGAAATTCATTTGGAAATATTCAAGAAATCACAGCTAATGCTCCATCTACAAGGGGTTACAAAGCAATAGCTGTAGCTTATACTTATAGTGGAAATCAAGGGATGGTTGCTGCAGGAGACGGAACAACAGGAAATATAGCTACTTATTACTGGAGTGGAACTACATGGGTAAATAGTCCGGATTTTGATATTGATCCACTAGATGCGGCAGATGCATACTGGTTAGATTTAATTCCAAATCCAGTTTCAAATACTATGCAGGCAGTATTTGTAGATAGCGCTTCTGATCTTGGTACAGCATATTGGAATGGTGCATCTTGGTCTGTAACATCTAATATAGATACCGCAGTTGATGCGATAGGTTCTTCTCTTGCAGATTTTGCATGGCTACCAGATGGTAATTCAGGTAGGTTAGTTTGGGATACAGATGGAGGCAGCGGCTCAACTTTATCTGTAAGGTCATGTGCTCCGCAATGTACAAGCGCTACAACAACGATTTCAACTTATAGTGGATCAGGTGCATGGCTAAATCTTTATACAAATCCGACTGCTTCAGATACGGTTGACATTATAGGAATAAGAACGAATAATGTTCAGAATTTAGGTTCATTTTATTTCGATGGTACAAATTTCGTAAATTACGGAGATACAGTTCTTACATCTACAACTGGAACTACAGGTTCATTTTCATTTGATTTTCAAAGAGCTTTTGATACAATACCTCCATATTACTCAAATCAAAATCAAAGCAATAATACGATTATCATTGGCAGCACCAATTATCTTAGTGTAGTTTGGACAGATAATGTTCAATTAAAAACCGCAATATTGGAAACAAATGAAACAGGTACTTGGCAAAATAAAACAGTTTATGGTTCTCCAGTTTCTATGTATGGAACCTATTATGTTGTAAATTTCAGTTGGAATAATTCATCTATTCCAGCTGGTACTGTTATAGGATGGAGAGTATGGGCAAGTGATAGATCAAACAATTGGAACGTTACTCCAATTATGAATTTTACAGTACTTGCCCCACCTATATACGACTTTACAGTTACTCCATCAATAGATAGCTTTACAGTATATAACAATACCTATATAGATAGAAATTACACTCTCAACAACACAGGAAACAGGAATCTATCTATTACATGTACAACAAATGAATCTTGGGTATATAACATTACAGCATGTCCTTCAACATTAACACCTGGTTCGGTAATAAACGTAACATTTAGATATAATGCAACCGGACTTCAAGAAGGAATTAAATATGTATTGATAAACTTCACTGATCTAAATGCAGGAACTAGAAATGTTACTTCTATTGTAAATGTTACTTCAACACCAATATATAACTTCACAGTTTCTCCTGAATACGATTTATTTTTAATCCAGAACAATACCTATATAGATAGAAATTACACTCTCAACAACACAGGAAACAGGAATCTATCTATTACATGTACAACAAATGAATCTTGGGTATATAACATTACAGCATGTCCTTCAACATTAACACCTGGTTCGGTAATAAACGTAACATTTAGATATAATGCAACCGGACTTCAAGAAGGAATTAAATATGTATTGATAAACTTCACTGATCTAAATGCAGGAACTAGAAATGTTACTTCTATTGTAAATGTTACTTCAACACCAATATATAACTTCACAGTTTCTCCTGAATACGATTTATTTTTAATCCAGAACAATACCTATATAGATAGAAATTACACTCTCAACAACACAGGAAACAGGAATCTATCTATTACATGTACAACAAATGAATCTTGGGTATATAACATTACAGCATGTCCTTCAACATTAACACCTGGTTCGGTAATAAACGTAACATTTAGATATAATGCAACTGGTTTGATTCCTGGAAACTATTTAGTTAATATTACATTTATAGATCCTAATGTAACAAATTATGTCTTGGTAAATGTTTCTGTAGTAGCAGCTCTTATTCCATCTATATATACAGACAAATCTTCTTACGGAACATGTAATAATATTTATTTCAAAGTTTCAGTTTATGATGTTAATGATCAATTGATTGATGCACCATTAACAAATTCTCTTTTAGATGCAGTAAATACAACAGTGCTTAGTGAGTCTGTAATAACTGGGAATGGCGGCACTGGAATTTATTTAGGTATTTTTGAAATACCACCAGGTTATACTTCGGGAAATTGGCTGATTAAAACTTTATCTGGCTCAATAAAGAATCAGAAGACGCTTCAAGTTTCATAAATTTTAGAGGAAGGCATATGAAGGCACAAGTTTCAGTTGAATTTTTCCTTTTATTCATTATCATAATATCTATCTTTTCCATCTTTATGTTAATTTCAATTGAAATGCAAAGACAAGTAGATTATCTTTCAAAATACGATGAAACTTTATCTGTTGCATCTAGAATAGGAAACGCAGTCAATAGCGTAATATCAAATCAGATAGAAGCAAACGTTGTTATTACATATGGTTATCGAATTGATGCAATTAGTGGAGCGATAATAGCTACTAATCTATTAACAAACGTTTCTGCGTCATGGCCGATTTCGCATATTCAGATAAATTCAACAGTTCAAGATAATTCAACTCTTATAAATATCAAATTTATAAATTCAACAATATATTTAAGTTGAACAAATATTGTAACTTAAAAAAATTTAGTGATAAAATGGAAAGAAAAAGATTCAAAAAAGGGCAGAGTTACAGCATAGAAATAATATTTTTTGTAATTATTTCGCTTATTATAATGTATACTTTATTTTCAATTTATACAACTTTAATTAAATTAAACTTAGATGAGAATAAGTATTATATCATGACGTGGAGCAGTTCAGATGTCTTAATCAAAACAAGAGGTTTTTCTCCAGATTGGGAGGAAAACGGTAATCTTACAGTTTTAGGGATTTCAAATGGAATGAATGTAATAGACCCTATTAAACTCGAATCACTAAATTCTTTGTCTAATGAAAACCTTTCTACGTTAATGCATCTTGATATTTATAACGTTTCAATAGAAATACTGATAAATGGCAATATTTATTTCCAAAAAGGAAACGTGTCTGCAAACAAGACTATAAACCAAATTGAAAGACTTTGTGTATTTACGAACGGAACACCATGCATGTTAAGGGTAAGGTACTCATTGGGATGATGAGATGAAGGATTCAAATAAAAAAAATACAAAAAAAGGATTTGTAGCAATGCTTGATGCAATGTTTGGTTTAATGGCATTGTTATTATTTTCAACAATAATATTTTCATATCTTCAGAAGGGACCTTCTTTATATGATGCATTCATCTACAAGCAAGGATATGACATACTTACGGTTTTGGAATATACAAACTTCTCTAATCCATCATATGTTTTTCAGCAGACAAGCGGTTCTTTGTGCATGAGATTAGAGATATATAATGGAGTGGGAGGAACGCTTATTTCAACTTACTATAAAACAGGCTGTGATCCTTCAGATGTAAATGAAAAGATAGCATGGAGAACATTTATAGATGGGAATCAATTCAAAACAGCAAAATTGGCAATATGGAGAAAATAATTAAAAAGTGGTAATCATGCATTCAAAGAAAAAATACAAAAGAGGATATGTAATATCACTTGCAGTAGTAACCATACTTCTTATTCTATCTATTCTTGCAATTCAAATACTAAACTATAGGTATTCACAATATTCAATATTAAGGAATCAGATATTTTTAGATAAAACAGGATTCGTAGTTGATGACGTTCTTATGGATGTGAAAAAAATCCTTTCTGTCAATCAAGCTTCAAACTCATCTATAGTTACAATATTTGAAAACTATAGCTATGTCAAGTCATCGTTTCTTTCAAACGAGCAATCAAGATTAAATGAATTTTCAAATCTTACTGGAATGAATATATCCTTCATTCCACCCTCTCCTTCAAGTGTTCTAAATATATCATTTGATAACGGAATGGTTTATATTACAAATGAAACAGATGCAAATAATAAAGAAATCAAAATATACAATGAAACAGGGTCCAATTTAGATATCACTGGATATGAAATAAAAATTGTAGGTACACAAAATAAAAATACACTACCTGTTTCTGTTTCTAGCGGAAGTTTACATGTTAAAATAATCTCTACAAATAATCAAACTGGGCAAACAGGGATAGAAGATGTATATGTAGACGGAACAGTTTTAAACACATGGAGAATAAATGCACCTTCGGCAGGTCAAAATATAACGATTACTATAGGTAATATAAGTGGAAAGTCAAATTCATTTTATTTAAGACAGTACTCAACTAACTCTATATCTTATCTAACTCTTAACGTATCAAAAAATAATAAATATGATATAGACGGATATTACAACATATTTCTAAATGTGACTGCAATGAATTCATTTTATTCAGATTATATTAGAATAAGATAAATCTTTGATTTTTACATTTCTCACTCCATCTTTTAATATAATAAGCTTTATAAAGTTTAATACAATAATATATACAGCTCTTTTTCTGGAGCAGCTTTTACTATAGCCTTCATCATCTATATGTGGTTATGGTTTAAGGTTTTGTAAATAAAATGTTTATTAGGAGGGATATGTTATGGCAGCAAAAGAACACATGAATTTGATCTTTATAGGACACGTTGACCATGGTAAGTCAACAACAGTAGGTAGAGTCCTATATGATACAGGAGCTCTCTCTGAGCAGGAACTAAAGAAGCTTAAGGATGAAGCAGCAAAGGTAGGAAAGGCAACATTCGAATTTGCATTCGCAATGGATAGATTAAAGGAAGAAAGAGAAAGAGGAGTTACAATCGACATTGCACACAAGGAATTTCAGACTCCAAAGTACCACTTTACAATTATTGACGCACCTGGACACAAGGACTTCGTTAAGAACATGATTACAGGAGCATCACAAGCTGATGCAGCAGTTCTTGTTTGTTCTGCAAAGGATGGAATCCAGCAACAGACAAGAGAACACGCATTCTTGGCAAAGGTGCTCGGTATCAACCAACTTATAGTCGCAATCAACAAGATGGATGCAGTCGGCTATGACAGAGTCAAATTCGAAGATCTTAAGAAACAGCTTCAAACATTCTTGCAGACTATAGGATTCAAGCCAGAAGCAATGCAGTTCATCCCAATATCTGCTTATGAAGGAGAGAATGTAGGAAAGAAAACAACAAAGATGGAATGGTATCAAGGAGACAATCTTGTAGGTGCATTTGACAAGCTTGTTCCACCAAAGAGACTCACTGACAAACCACTCAGACTTCCAGTTCAGGAAGTATTCTCAATCACTGGTTTCGGTACAGTTCCAGTAGGAAGAGTGGAAACAGGAGTTCTCAAGCCAGGAGACAAGGTCATCTTCATGCCTTCAAACAAGGTAGCAGAAGTAAAGTCAATCGAAATGCACCACCAGCAATTGCCACAGGCAGTTCCTGGAGATAACGTTGGTTTCAACGTAAAGGGTGTTGACAAGACAGAAATCAGCAGAGGAGATGTTGCAGGACCTGTTTCAAACCCACCAACAGTGGTTGATACATTCACTGCACAGATTGTGGTATTAAACCACCCAACTGCAATAGCTGTCAACTACACCCCAGTCTTCCATGCTCACACTGCGCAATTCGCAGGTACATTCGTTGAGCTTGTAGAGAAGAAGGATCCAAAGACAGGCCAGACATTGCAAAAGAACCCAGACTTCATAAAGACAGGTGATGTTGCAATAGTTAAAGTCAAGCCATTAAAGAATGTATCTCTTGAGAAGTACAGCGAATTCCCACCACTTGGAAGATTCGCAATCAGAGACATGGGTGCAACAGTTGCAGCAGGAGTAATTCTTGATATAGCTCCAAAGAAGCTATAATCTGAGATATTAGAATGATTTAATCAAGATGTGATTGGAATGGGAAAGGCAAGAATAAAGCTTATTGGAAGGGACCCGAAAGAACTCGATGAAGTCTCTAAGCAAATAGTTGAGATAGCAAAGAGTGCGGGTGTTCCTACCAGTGGTCCAATCCCACTCCCAACCAAGAAGCTTTTCGTAGCAACAAGAAAGACTCCTTGTGGTGATGGTTCAGACACCTATGAAAGATGGCAGATGAGGCTCTACAAGAGACTTATCGAAATAGGGGGAGATGAAAGAACTCTCCGCCAGATCATGAGGGTAAAGGTGCCTGACACTGTAAAGATAGAGATAACAATTAGCTAAGCTACTTAGCTAATTCCCATTTCTTTTTTTTATTTGTTTTATATTTTACGTTGTTTTATATTCGTTTTTTATTTTCATATTTGATATAGATATTATTATGTATATTCAGTCGTTCAAAATTAGGTTTAAATTCTTTTAGTGACAAATATATCTATCAATCCTCTAAATGCCGGGGTGGCTGAACGGTAAGGCGCTAGCCTTGAGAGCTAGTCCCGCTCTGCGGGTTGCGAGTTCGAATCTCGTCCCCGGCGCCATTTTATTTTGATTTCATTATTCTTTTAAATCATTGTTCATTTATTTATTTTATTTATTTTTTCAATCCAAAAACGACTCGTTTCTTTCCTTCCTTTAATTCCTCTTCTATTCTTAAAAGTCTATTATATTTTGCAGTTCTTTCTCCCCTGGCTGGTGCACCAGTTTTTATCTGCCCACACCCTAGTGCAACAGTAAGATCTGCTATGAACGTATCTTCAGTTTCACCACTTCTATGGCTTACAACTACTCCATAATCACTATTCATTGCTATCCTTGCAGCGTTCATAGCCTCTGTAAGTGTGCCTATCTGATTTACTTTAAGAAGAAGCGCATTCGCAGCCTTTGCGTTTATACCTTTCCTTAGTAGGTTAATATTAGATACAAAACAATCATCACCAACTATTTGAACATCCTTTCCGCTCTCTCTGGTGAATCTGCTTAAGAGCTCCCATTCTCCTTCGTCAAATGGATCTTCTATAGAGATGATTGGATATCTTTTTATCAATTCCTGATATTTTCTCATCAATTCTATTCCAGAGATTGTTTTTCCATCTATTCTATAGTATCCAAGCTCATGGAAAGATGAAGCTGCAGCGTCCAATGCAATAAATATCTTCTTTTGATATCCTGCCTCCTCTATAGCCTTCATAAGGAAATCTAACGCTTCCTCAGTTGTTCTTATCTGTGGAGCATATCCGCCTTCATCACCCACATTCCTTCCACTTTGCCCGTATTTTTTGACTATAAGATTTCCTAATATATGATAAACCTCTACTCCAGCTCTTAGCGCTTCTGAAAAGGAATCAAACTTCTTTGGTACGATCATAAATTCCTGAATTGCAAGCCCGCTTCCAGCATGCTTTCCTCCATTTATTATATTCATCATTGGCACAGGCATTATTCTTGCATCTGGATTTAGATATCTGTAGATTGGAATTCCAAATGTATTTGCCGCTGCAGAACAAACAGCTAAGGAAATCGCTGTTGTGGTGTTACCCCCAACTTTAGATTTCTGTTCTCCTCCCATTTCGATAAGAATCTTATCAATCTTATTTTGTTCACGTACATCCATTCCCTTAAGTCTTTTCTTAATCTCTGCAACTTTCTTGATCGCTTTTCTGACTCCTTTACCAAGAAATCTTTTATCATTATCTCTAAGCTCTAATGCTTCATTTTTACCTGTTGAAGCCCCAGAAGGAGCAACCCCTCTTCCACATCCTGATTTAGTGAATACATCTACCTCTATAGTGGGATTTCCTCTTGAATCTAATATCTCTCTAGCCTTCATATCTATTATACTATATTCTTTATCTGTTTCAGATCCTGTTTTCATAAGATCAACCTTTTCATTCTTTTTAATAAGTAAATGAAATAAACACCAGTTTTATCCTAAGGACGGGGTGGATACAGTGATTTCTTCAAGCTCTTCAACCATGCTTGTTTCATTCATTTCTGGATGCCTCATTACTCTTACAAGTTTTCCACTTGCAGCTTCCTTCATAAGCTCGTCATGCGTTATTACAAATGTCTGTTCAACTATTTGCGGTATATGGTCTCTTAATGTCTCTGCCAAAGTGCTTACTGCTTCCTCATCAAGATTGTGGGTAGGTTCATCAAGTATTAGCCAGCTAAGATTGGGTGTAAGCACCATAGCAAATGCGATTCTTAATGCCAAGCATGCGAGCGCTCTTTCTCCACCTGACCCTATTCCGTCCACGCTTATGTAATCATTATTATACTTGAACATCAATTCATAGTCATTCTCAGAAGGTATGAGTTTTATCAATTCATAGTCAGAATAAGGATATACTTTCTTCCAGATGGTTGCAAGCGCTTCATTTATCGACTCAATTAATTCCTCTCTTAGATCATGTTGTGTCTCAACAATAGCAGTTGAGAACGTCTGCAATTCAGATATCAGTTCAGTGTACAATTGAATTTCCTTGGTGTATTCTTTTATCTCTTCCATTCGTTTCTTCTTCTCTTCCAGCATTTTTATTAGGTATTTTTCTTTCTCACTTCCTTGATCTATTTTTGATTTTATTTCCGCACATTTTATACTTAATTCAGTTAGTTCTTTATTCTCTTTCTCCCAAATCTCTTCACTAAATTTTACGTTTGAAATCTCTTTTTCTCTATCAGCAAGACTCTGTATTATAGTATTTAATTTCTGTTTTTTATTTTCTAGTTCCTTAATCCTCTCGTATTTCTTTGTTATTTCCAGGTATTCATTGTTTATTGCTTTCAATTTTTCTTCCACTGATTTTCTTTTTTCATTTACAGATTCGATTTCTTTTTCCATCTGAGAAATTTTATTTCTGTACTCTATTTCCTTTTCTTCAACTCCTTCGTACTCTGATAATAATGAGATCATTTTCTCTGCAGATTCTACATTTATTCGTAAAGATTCTTTTTGCTTTGTCAGTTCATTTATTTCTTTTTCAACCTTCGAGATCTCATCTTGCATGCTTTTCTTCATTACTTCCTTTTTGTTTATAAGCTCTTCTTTATGCTTGTCATTCAATTCGGAGTCGCAAACAGGACAATGAGCACCAGCAGTTTTTAATTCGCTAATTGATTTTTCAACCTCTGCAATTTCTGCCTTCAAGTTGGATTGTTTTTCTTTCAGCTTGTTCAAAGTTTCTTCATCCTTTGATAATCTAACCTTTAAGTTTTCAATGCTTTCATTTTTCAAATACAAATTCAATTTGTTTTTTAAATCTGCTTTTATACTTTTCTTCTTATCTATATTGAGTATCTCAGATTTCAAAAATGCATGCTGTTTAGTTACTTCTCTGTTCTCTGATTCTATTCCCATCTTTTCCTTTTCCATCTTTTCTTTTTCATTTTTCTTACTACTTAGAATAATCTCAATCTCTTTTAAACTCTCTTTTATTTCAGAAGAAGAAATTTCCTTTTCCAGCAATTCCTTATTATGTCTTAGCCCAGTGATTTCATTTTGAAGTTTCCTGAATTTTTCCATTTGCGCTTTGAGTTCATTCACTATTTTTTCCTTTTCATTTTTTAGCTTCATTTGATTCTGAAATTCTATATTGTATCTTTCTTTTTCCTTTTTGTTTTCAGCGTTTTCTATCTCTAGTTTTTCAATCTCCTGATTGATTTTTGACGCATCTATATTTCTTATGAATGTCTCTTTGTCGCTTTTCATATTTTTTAGCCTTGAGATAACTGTTGTTATATTTTTTCTTGCAATTTCAAACTTGTCAATTCCTATCAATTCATCTATTTGTCTTTTTCTTTCCCCCCTTCCTAAAGTTAAGAAATAGTCGATTCTATTTTGTTCAGAATAAATTGCTCTTGTGAATAGTTCATAGTCTATTTCAAGAAGATGAGATATATAATCAGATACTCTTTCTGATTGAGGCCCCTCGATTCTGGTCGTGCCTTTAAATATTTCAGCTTCGCTTCCACCTTTTTTCTTTATTCTTCTTATGACTTTGTATTCCTCTCCTTTATGTTCAAATATCAAAGTGACTTCTGCTTCATTTTCTTCTCTTGGCCTGTTTTTAATGAAATCAGTTATCTTCAGTCTTCTGTGTTGTACTGCGGGAGTGGTGCCAAACAAAGCAAAGCAAACACCATCAATAATACTGCTTTTCCCACCACCCATTCTTCCTACTATTATATTTGTTCCGCTAGAGAAATTGATAGTGCTTGCTGAATGTGATCTCCAGTTTTTTAACGTTATGCTTTTTATCATTTGCTCACTTGCGGTAATGATGGATAAATATTCTTGTCTAAGTATCTATTTTATGAAATAAGTATTAAAAGTGTTCTACACTAAGATTCCATTATGAAAAAAGAGCATCTTGATACTGCAGGAAAGAAGTTTCTAGTTGACATAATGCTAATAAAACTAGGAAGATGGTTGAGAATACTTGGGTATGACTGCAAGATTCCAAAAGAGAACGAAATAAGCGATGAAGATTTATTAGATATCGCAGAGAAGGAAAATAGAACATTGATAACGATGGACAGATCTCTTTCAGAAAGGAAAACAAAGACAAGCATAATCTATATTCCTTCAGAATTTAATTCCGTAAAAGCACAACTTGAATTTTTAATTAAAAACAAATACATCGCTAATCCGATAGTTGGAGGAAATATGGAAGAAAAGATTGAATCATCAGTAAGATGTTCAAAATGCGGTTCGATTCTTTTTGAGATAACAAAAGAAGAATTGAATGATTTATATAAAAAGAAGGTAGTAAAAAATGAAAGAGAGGACATTGATAAGGTCTTATCATCCCACAATCTATTTTGGATTTGTAAAAATTGTCATCAGATATACTGGAAAGGTAGTCACTGGAAGAAAATTATTGAATTTTTGTCAAAACTAGAAGTAAAAGATTAATGAAAATTGAAGCTCTAAGACACTTCTATGTTTTCATCCCATTTTTTCCAATTCTGTTCTCTTCTTTTCATGTAATCAAAGATAAGATCAGCACACATCCAAGGATTAACGAAAAATCCTATCTTTTCTTGCAGGTCTGTAGGCAGCTCTTTTTTCCTTATGTGCGTTCCATCCTCTCTCTTTTTCCAGCTTTGTGCTATTCTATATATATCTATTCCAGGAAGATAGCCATTGCTCTTTGTAGACAAATATGGTTTTTTAACTTTCAGTATCTTCCGAATTAGATTTTTATCATCTTCTGGGACAATTGACAATCTCTCCTTTAATGACTCATAAGAAGTAGGATATGGATTACTATTTTTATCTGCAATTATGTTTTCATAATACCAATGATTTCTTAAATAATATTCTCCATGTTGTATTAAGTCTGCAATAAGTTTTGCCACATCTGTCTTTTCTATGTTCTCATGTGATATCAGTTGTGCAGCGTATGCATCCCTATATCCCACTTCATATGCAGGATATTTAGGATCATAATCTCGATTCCACTTGCCTTTGTACAACGCAGTAAATAATTGATATATCTCTGCCTCGTTTAGGACATCATAAAGAGAATCTGGAAATCCATGGTGTATTTTCAATACATTGTCTATAATAGTCATTCTACTGAATTCATATCCATAGTAAACCCAAAGAGTTCCTTTTCTGCATTTATAAACGCACTTTTCATTTCTGTCTCCATCTTTTCTGTCTAAGTTTTCATAAATATTTTTTTCTATAATCCCAAAATTCTTTCTGTGTATTATTTTTATTTTTGCTTTTTTATCTTCTCCCTTTTTTTCCTCTAATATATCTTCTGCCCTTTCCTCTTCTTTAGTTTCATCGGTTTCTTTCTTGCTATCGTCCTTTATTATTATTTTTTCATTTATTATCAGATCGGGAAATAGACTTTCTTGCGATGCAATTTTGTATCCTTCTTTTGGTCTGTAAAGGTGAGCATGATCACTCTCCCACCAATTGATCTTTTTTCTTTTCATATTCCTACCATTTTTAATTTATACATTATATTCCTGATATGTTACTATACAACCATTATATATAAGCTTTTCCTTTATTCGTCCTTTATCATTACCATTGTCAATTGTTTTTGCCTTTATTGATGAATTTTAAACTTTTCTTACAATATTAATCTATGAGGAACAAAAGTCTGGTTGGCGCAAAAAATCTTTTCAGTTTGAGTGCATTCTTTAAACTAGTAAGGATAGAGCACGCATTAATGTATGCAATTGCAGTGCTTATAGGAGCAGTCATAGTGGGGGGTATTGAAGCAATTTCGGCATTTATTTTAATAGGTGCTTTGGCCTCTATGCTTCTTGAATTCGGAGCATTTGCGTTAAATGACTATATCGACTTAAAAGCGGACAGGATAAATGCAAGAATTGATAGGCCATTGGTCACAGGAGAGATTTCTCCATCCATGGCACTCCTCATCGGCTTCTTTTCATTTATTTTTGCAAATTTGATTTCTTTTATTTATCTCCCTATCCAGGCTTTTTATATTATATTTTTATTTACTATACTATCTTTACTCTATGACTTCATTCTTAAGAATTTGCCACTTATTGGAAATATTATAATCGCACTTACTATGGCAGTTCCATTTTTCTTTGGCGCATTCATTCTAGCAGTTGAAAAAGATATTCCATCCACCCAATTCCAGCCTGCATTGTGCCTGTCTGCAATCGCGTTTTTTGTTGGATTAGGCAGAGAAATAATAAAGGACATCGAAGACATGAAGGGAGATGAGGCTACAGGAGGTAAGACCCTACCTATTCTTATTGGAAAACGAAACGCTTCTAGATTTGCGGTTTTACTATTTTTTATTAGCATTGTTCTTTCAATTGTTCCATTCTTTACATTCTTTTCCGGAAGACCTTTGTATCTTACAGTTTTAATAACAGATATAATGCTTGCTGATGTTTCTTTACATGTGCTAAAAGATCAATCAATTCAAAATTTGAGGAAATCAAGAAAAATGAGTCTTATTGCAATTGGAATAGGATTAATCTCTTTCTTACTAAGTTCAATATTTTGATTTTCTAATAAATTAATTATTTTGTCAGTCTTTTTTTCTTTGTTTTTGTTTCTACTTTGCGTTTTATCTTTCCAATTACAAAAAGAATTATAAATCCAACAAAAATAACCCCTACTAAAAATGTAAATATAGAAACTATCTGATATGCAGATATTCTATTTGCCCTTTCTTCTAATGTTTCTTCTGTTTCATTGCCGCCTATTATAAATTCATTAACAAACGAATCATTTTCGTTTTCAATGCATATTTTTTCTGCATCTTTGTAATAATTTTCTAGATTTTCTGCGATTAATGCAATTCTTAATGCAGATAGTTTATCTGTTTTGTTTATTTCTTTTGCATGGTTATTGAATATAACTGGCCAGATATAAGTATAATTTCTATGGATCAAAGAATTAAGGGTGGAATCAATTTTTTCCTGAATACTATTATTCGAATTTGATGAACTAATCTTTTCAATATCGGAATAGGATTTTATATATGCAGCATCCACAAGTGCAGAGAGATACCTTTCTTCTTCAAAAGCAGCTTCAGCTGATTTCATTCTGAATAACATGTCTGAATTGTTTGGATCCACCTCTAATTCTTTCAGAACTTCTTTAACATAATCTCTAAGGTTTTCTTCTTTAAATCTATTCTGCAAATTAGATTCAACTGTTTCGTTTTCAATTTTTTCAAGCATATGGCTTGCTGCAAGGCACCAGTATTTTGCATTAATTATACTGCTATATTTTGTTAACAATGGAGAAATAAATTCATTCTGTTGTGTGCTGATATTTATATCGAATATTTCTTTCTCACTAATTGCTTCGCTTAATTTGGTTTTTGCCCACATGTATCTAGTCTCAGCAGGACCTATAATTTGGAAGTTTTTATCGTTAATCTTTTTCTTGATTATGTTGTCTTTTTTCTCAAAAGTTTCTAAACACTCTTTTGTTTTTTTGTATTCTTCTATCATTCTTTCCTTGCTAAAAAGAGAAACCTCTTTATCTATCGAAAGCAGAAAAGCGATGTTTGCAGATGTGTAATATTGATTTGAATAGAATGCGTTTTTAGAGTTTTCAAGTCTAGATTGGAAGTTGTCTCTGTATTCGATTTGTGTTTCATTAATATCTTTTTCTGCATCCAATATCATATTTTCAGTTACACTTTTTATCCAATCCAAGTACATATGTGAGAAGTTGACATAACTGAATTCATTAATCTGTTCAGGTGAGAGCGATAGATTTTCAGATTGGTTTATGGCAGAAGTTAAAATAGTATATGCTTCATTTATATCATCTGCCTGAAGCATCGTGATATTGTAGTATCTCTTAAACATCAGAAGTTCAATCTTTTCGCTGTTTGTCATCTTTGGAAATATTATTCTCTTAAATCCAAGTTTGTACGCTGCTTCTGCTTTTAAAGGCAGTCCGCCAACACTTCCCACTTTCCCATTTACATCTATAGTTCCAGTCATAGTGGTATCGGATCTCAGGTTTTTATTTTCAAAGCCGCTTAATATCATTGCTGTAAAGAGTGCACCTGCACTTGGTCCTTCGATATAACTTACTCCATTATTTGATACCTCTAAAATAACATCACATTCAGAAGCATTAATCTCTTTTTTTTCAGCCATATTTCTTGCAACACTGTTAGCAATTAGTATTGATTTTTGGGTTTCTTCTCCTATTAGTGGATCAAGCGAATAATATATTTTTCCAGATTCAACAGAAATATTTGGTATGATTCTGATGCTTATTTTTATCATTTGGCTTGAATTTTCATTAATGACTGCAGGTGCATATATGCTTCTTTCCACTTCTATGCATTTAGAAAAATTTAAGCCAATTATCAATAAAAAAATTAACGCCGTCGATAGTTTTTTTCCATCCATTTGATCCCCGCCTTATAATTTATAACAATTTATATTTTCTTAATAGCACATTTAATATTCAATTTTATAATGTTAATCAATAAGATTCATCTGCTTAAGGATTTCATAAGCCACAAATCCGATCAATGTAATTGTTAATCCAATTAATATTACATTGACACCTGAGGTAGTTGCAAGCAGCAAACACGAAGCAGCAGCGAACATCGGGATTAAAGGAACACCGAAAATATCTGGAACTTTCAACGTTCGCTTGGAATAAGGTTTTGTATATCTAAACCAAACTAAAGCAAGATTTATAGTTGCAAAAGTGAAGAAAGTTGAAAAATCAGCACTGTATGCAACAAAGCTTATATCTTCGCTTAGAACCGCAAGCAAGGAGAAAAATCCAAGTATCAGTGCAGCGATCCAAGGTGTTCTTCTCTTTTCAGAAACCTCTCCTAAAGATCTAAATATTCTTCCTCCTTCTCCAAGCCCGTAGAGGAGACGTGTGGTTGTAATAAGCATTAATAAAACAGTATTCGCAGTTGCAAATAATGCAATTAGTGCAAGTAGAGTACCTGCATTGCTTCCCATTGCCTTTGTTGCAACTTCTGCTAAAGGAGCATCGGAAGTAGAAAGAACTTGCCAGTCTACAACACTTACAGCTACAATGGAAACAAGGAGATAAATAAGAGTAGATATTCCAAGAGAAAGAAGCGTTGCTTTCGGAATTATATTTTCAGCATTTTTTGTTTCCTCTGCCAATCTAGGTATGCTTTCAAATCCAAGAAATGCAAAGAATAAAAGAGATGCACCAAAGAATAATGCAGAATAATGAGAATCAGGAGGAAGTTCAAAATAGTCTACATTACCTATGTAAGGAAGACCTAAGAATATAACAATCAACAAACCAGCAATTTCTATGATTCCCCCAATGTTTGCGATTGCTATCGATTCCTTAATCCCATATATGTTTAAAATAGTGAATATGATTATTATTGATGAAGCAGCGATCCAATATGGAACTTCTATAAAATAATTAAGATATTTTGCAAATCCAAGGCTTACTGTTGCGACACTAAAAACAGTTCCAACCACAAGGAGCCAATTTACAAGAAATGCCATTCTGTTTCCAAATGAATTTTTAGTATAAACATATTCAGCTCCTGCCTTGGGAAACATCCCAGCTAATTCAGCATAGCTCAAAGCAGTTAAACCAGCAACAATTCCGCCAATTAAGAAAGAAAGCCAGATAGCATTTCCAACAATACCGGCTGAACTTCCGATTATTGCATACACTCCCGCTCCTATTATAATCCCAATTCCTGCAACTGTAGTATCAAAAAGATTCAGCTCTCTTTTCAATTTCTGCATTTAATCCCTTTTTAACTTATTCCAATATTAAATTACATTCCAAATATTGCAAGCACTCCTTTCTTTATAAATTCTATTCCGAATGCTGCTAGTAGCAGACCCATAAATCTTGATATTATTTCTAATGTATTTGTACCTATTAATTTCACTATTTTATTTCCTATAACCATAACAAAGTAAGTTGTGATCAATGCGAGAATCAGTCCCAATACCGAAGGAACTAAACCATTGCTTTGAGAGATAAGTATCATTGTTGTTATGGATGCGGGTCCCGCAAGTAAAGGCGTCCCTAATAAAAGTGCTATTGTTGTCTTTTTGTCCTTTTCGTTTTTTTCTTTTATTATCTCTTGTCCCAGTACAATTTGGGTTCCAAGAAGAAACATTAGAATGCCACCTGCTATTTGAAAAGATTCAATGGATATCCCAAATAGTTCAAGAAGTTTCATACCTAGGAAAAGTGCCACGAGCATTATTCCGCCCGCGATTATTATCCCTTCCTTCAATGTAGAATTTCTTTCTTTTTCACTCATTTTTCTTGTCATTGCTAAAAAAGGTGGAGCAGCCATAAATGGATCGAGAATTGCCAAAAGAATAATAAATACGCTTAATATCTGCGTTAAAATTTCCATTTTATCACATCAGTTAATCAAATAAAAACAAGTGCGGCGGCCGGGATTTGAACCCGGGTCATGAGCTTGGAAGGCTCGCGTCCTAACCAGGCTAGACTACCGCCGCTTCATTTATTATAATCTATAATTAAATTAGGAGTTAATATTTTTTAAACTATTCTATTTATTATTTTAAATAATGAAATTCGATGTTCTAGTTATCGGTGGAAGTGCAATAGGTGGAGCCGCTGCAGCCGCATGCTCAAAATACGGATTGAAAACTGCTATTCTCGAAGAAGATAAAGAAGTTGGGAAATATAAAAGATGCACTGCAATATGTTCTGAAAATGGTTTAAAGAAAACAAAGATTCCATATACTGATGCAATTTTAAATAAGATAAGAGGGGGAGTAATTCATTCTCCAAATAATAAGGTAAAAATAAAGATGAAAAATAATATAGGGATTGTTTTTGACAGGCAAAAATTCGACGAAAATAGTATTGAGAGAGCATCGTCTTATGGTTCTATTTTATTTAAGGAGAAAAGGGCTATTTCATTCTATAATTTCAATAATCATTATTCCGTTTTTGCAGGAAATACGTTTCACTCAAAAATCATAGTTGGAGCAGACGGAGTAGCTTCAAAAACCGCTTCAGAATTCAATTTTCCACAACTTAAGAAAATAGCTTATTGTTTTGAAAAAGAAGTAACAAACGTCGATGTTCCTCATTTGGATTTAGTAGACATATACATAGATAATGAAAATTTACCTGGCTTTTTTGGCTGGTGTGTTCCAGTCGATGAAAAAACTGTAAGAGTGGGATTTGGAGTCACAAAATTAAATAAGTTTTTAGATGCAAAAAAGTTCTTTTATTCACAAAATTCACTTAACTTTCTTAAGAAAAATACAGCAAAAACAATAAGAAAGTTTAATGCAGCCATACCTTTAGGTCCAAGAGAAGTAACGCAAATTAAGGGCGTTCTTTTAGTTGGAGATGCAGCAGGACAGACAAAGGCAACAACAGGCGGTGGTTTGGTTTTCGGTTCTCAATGTGCACATATTCTTGGGGAGGCAGTTTCTGACCATATTAATAAAGGCGAAAAATTAGAGTACGAAAATAGATGGAGAAAAGAATTTGGGTCAACCTTATATTTCCATAAAATAGTTAGGAGAGGTATTGATTTAGTGCCAAATTACGTTTTAGATTTTTCTGTTTCTTTTCTTAAAATTCCATTTATAAATAGATTATTATCTGAAGCTGCAGATATGGATTATATAATAAAGATATAATTTTTTATGTTCCATACATTTTAGCTTTCTTTATTATTCCCATTACTATTGGCATTATACTTAAATGCATTATATTTCCTAATCCTCCTTTTGTTGTATTCTTTTCATCAAATCTTTTAACATCGTCGTTACGAATCATATCTCTTGGACCCCATATTAGTATAGGAACAGGATCTGCTGAATGGGATTTCATACTGCACGGGGTAGAATGATCGCCAGTTAAAACAACAACAGTATCCTTAAGTTTAGTTATAGGTTTTAATGATTTGTCTATTTTTTCTATCATTTTTATTTTCATCTTCCAATCTCCATCATGTCCTGCTATGTCGGTTGCTTTTATATGTAAAAATACAAAGTCATATCTTTCTAATGCATCAATCACCGATTCTATTTTACCTTCTAAATCTGTATCGTAACCTGCGGTGGCAGTTGGGACGTTTATAACATCCATTCCAATATATTTTGCAACCCCTTTATACAATGCTCCTCCTGCAACGCAAGCTGCTTTCATTTCATATCTTTCAGAAAATGGAATTACTCTTACTGCCCACCCATATAATCCGCTATACTCTACTCCTTCTTCTATTCTTCTTTGCATTTTTTCTATCATACTAGCTCCACGCGTCATTATTGAATTTGCAACTTTCAAATTCTTTCTTTTTCTTTCTTCATTTACCTTGTGTTTTTCAAGTATTCTGTTTATTTCTCTTATCGTTTCATTTAAAACTTCAGAAGTAATCTCTGCATTTTCATTTTCATCTAGTGGTTTAGCCCACTGCATTCTTCCTTCGTGGTGTGAATCTGTATCACTAATTAAAGGATTGAGTTTGAAATCTGGATCAAGACTTCTTATTACTAAAACACCTCTATGTGATTTAGTATGATAAAATCTGGATTCAAATTCTTTTGTTTTTCCATTTTTATCTTTTATTTTGACTTTTATGGAAGAAATAGATTTTGAAATTTCTTTGGCCTCACTGTTACTTATTCTACCTGCTCTCCTATCGATTATATACCACTCATCTCCTTTTTTTTCTACAGTGCAGAAATTAGATCTGAATGCAATCTCCCCTGGTTTAATATCTATTCCAGCACCTAAAGCTTCAAGTATTCCTCTTCCCACATAGAATCTGAATGGATCATATCCAAAAAGTGCTAAATGTCCAGTATCACTTCCAGGAACCCATCCAGGACCAACAGGGTAACTTATTCCTGTTATTCCTTCTTTTGCCATTCTATCAATATTTGGCTTATTTGCAATTTCAAGAGGTGTCTTTCCATTTTTTTCTTTTATCGGCCTGTCTCCAATCCCATCTAAAACAATGAAAACAACTTTAGTCATTTCCTCACTAAGAAGTAATCCTTAGCAATATTTTTTAATATTCCTTTCTTATAATCTTTAAGGAATTTACAATAATCCATGGAGCGGTTTTATGAAGCCTGCAACACTATGTTTCTTTTTCAGGAAAAATAATTGAGAGGAAGAGATTCTTCTTGCGATGAAAAAGAGAAGGTTTGGAGCTGGAAAATGGAATGGATATGGAGGAAAGATATAGTAGGGAGAACCTCTTTTAGAGGCAGCATGTAGAGAGATAAAAGAAGAGAGCGGTTTAGATGTTGAGCCTTCTTCTTTAATAAAAATTGGAGAGATTGATTTTAAAGTAAAAGATAAGCCAGAGTGGGATCAATTTGTACACATATTCAAAGTGAAGGAGTGGAAAGGAGAGCCCGTAGAGACAGAAGAGATGAGGCCACAATGGTTTAAGATAAAAGAAATCCCTTACCACGGGATGTGGGAAATGGATACTAAATGGATACCATATATTCTCAAAGGCCAATCAATTAAAGCGAAGTTTCTTCTTGATTCCACCGGTGAGAAAATTGTTGAGTTTGAGATAAAAGAATTTAAGAGATCATCTTAAAGCGATTATTTCAATATCAAAAAATAATAAACAATAAGAATAGTATAAGAACATAAATAAAATTTAACAATTCAAAATATTTAAATAGATTAATTATATTAATTATAATTAATATTATGTCCTTGAGATGTATTAAGTTCTTTGAGACGAGGTATTAAATGAAACTAAAAGCGTATGCAAAATTATTAAATTCACCTGTTTTGCCCCATCTATTAGTTTTTATCGTATTTTCAATTTCGATTTCATCTGCAGACACTCTTTCATCCTGTAAAACAAGTGGTTGGGTTCCTGGAACAACATATGATTTAGTATCAGATGTCTCTGCATCAGGTACATGCATGAGTATAGATGTAAATAACATAACCTTAGATTGCCATGGAAAAACAATAACATACGCAACTTCAACCACGGGATACGCAGTTTATATAAACGCAGTTAATTTTACAACTGTTAAGAATTGTATCATTATATCTACGGGAGGTTTTAATTATTCTCACGGTATATTTTTACAGTTCGGACAACCAAGCTATAATCTGATAGAAAATAATACAATTAATATATCTGCGCATTCGTCATATGGTATTGTTTTAAATTCTGGTGGTTATTCTATTTATAATAATACAGTTAGGTATAATCGAGTTAATGTTCAGGGACAGAATTCAATCGCATTAAATCTTCTCTGGCGAACAGATAATAGCTTTTTCTATAGTAATAATCTGACCGCTTCTAATTTAGGTGGAGTCGGTATACAAGCTACATCAGGTGGAAATAATACATTATACAATAATTTTATTAATGCTACAACTCCAGTTAACTCCTCTTATTCTTGGCTTCAAATATGGAACACAACTCTTAACTGTTCATCTGGTCCTAATATAGTTGGTGGTCAATGCATTGGTGGAAATTTCTATGCAACTCCATCAGGAAACGGATTCTCTGAAACATGTACAGATTCCGATGGAAATGGAATATGTGATTCAACTTATACCATCAATTCAAGCAACATTGACTATTTACCACTTTCTCCCCCACCAATTCAAATTACTTCTTGTGGCACACTTAATCAAGCAGGAAGAAAATACGTTCTTACTCAAAACGTTTCCTCTTCAGGAACCTGTTTTACAATTGCAGCTAACAACATAACGCTTGACTGTCAAGGTTATACCATCACATATGCTACAGGATCAAATTATGCGTATGGAATATATTCTGTTGGCTATAACAACTCTGTAATTAAAAACTGCAAACTTATTCAAAATACAGCTCCAAGAAATAATGCACATGGAATTTGGTTTGCAGGAAGTTCAAATAATAAAGTTGAAAATGTTTCCATAAGTATTGTTGGAAATCAAAGCAATGGTATTTATTTAACTTATTCTTGGCCCAATCCATCTAATTACAATTTTATTAAAAACTCAACCATTACGATGTCAGGAGTGCAAGGTCATGGTATAGGTATTTACGGATCTTATAATAACTTCTCAAATATTTCAATTGTAACAACTGGAATGTATGGAAATGGAATTAATTTCGATCCTTCTTCAGACTCAAATTACAATATATTTACAAATATGTCAGTAAAGGATACAGGTTCTTCTTCCTTTGCAATTCAATTGCGTGGTAATGATAATAGATTCTATAATAATTTAATTAATAGTAGTTCTACTTCTCCAGTTTCAGTAACATCTGGTTCTAATTCATTTAATACAACGCTTACAATGGGAACAAATATAATTGGTGGTAATTATATTGCCGGTAATTTCTGGGCAACTCCTTCAGGAAACGGTTTCTCTGAAACATGTACAGACAATGATGGAAACGGGATCTGTGATGCAACTTATACTATCAATTCAGATAACATCGACTATCTCCCGCTTACAGTTCCACCGATTCAGCTGACAAGTTGCGGTACTCTTGATCAGGCAGGAAGAACATACGTTCTTACTCAAAACGTCTCTTCTTCAGGCACATGCTTCACAATTGCAGCTGACAACATTACTCTTGACTGTCAAGGTTATACGATTAATTATTCTCAAGCAGCAACGGCTTATGGTATAAACGTTACTGGAGTTAATTTTACTAAAATAAAGAATTGCTTAATTTTGCAAGGCAATTCAACATTAAATTATTCATTTGGAGTATCATTTAATAAATCAGCACATTCAACGATTATAAATAATACGATTATAACTGCTGGAAGTGAATCGTACGCCATTTATCTTGAGTCAAGTTTAGAAAATCTTGTCGATAATAATACGCTAACGGTTTTAGGCTTTTCAAATCCAATACGTTTTGAATCAAATTCCAGTTTTAATAATATTACCAGAAATATTTTATCATCAAGTATTGGAGATGTTATTCTTTTACGCTCAAGTTCAAATAACACCATTTCTTATAATAATATGACTAGCGGAGTATACGGAATAGCTGTTTATGATGGTTCGACAGGCAATCAATTTATAGAGAATAATGTCTCTGCTAGCCATTATGCGGTACGCATTGCTGCAAGTTCTTATAACAACTTCTCTTTCAATAAACTTATAACTAACAACAGTCCTCAAGATTTAGCAGCTTGTAGAATAGATGAAGGGGACAGTTTATTAACAGGTTCTGGCCCAGCAAATCATAATATCTTTATTTCCAACACAATAACTGGAATTAATGGAAGGGGATTGACTGTTGTAAGTAACGCAAATATTTTTATTAACAATAATATTAGTGCGAATACTTCAGGTGTTTATTTAAGCGGTAGATCTGATTGCCAGTTTATTAATAATAGCATTTCAGCTATATATAATGGTACAATTTTAATTTATAATTCAACAAGAAATAATTTCATTAATAATAATATATCTGCTGAATACGGTTACAGCGTATACCTGCAAGGCGTTACTCAACCTACGCAACTTATCCCATACAACAATACGTTTACTTCGAATACGCTGAACTCAATGAACAGCGCAGATTTTAGAAGCATTAACGCACTTAACAACACAATAATCAACACGACATTCAACTCCAGCAGCTATCCGACAATAGTAAGCTTTACATATAATGGGGACATTATTGTCGATTCAGCGAATGCTCTTCCTTCTCCAGGATACTATAACATTTCAAAATACCTTAATATCACAAACTCAACACTCGCATGGGTATACATTAATTTCACATATTCAAATGATACAATAGGAGAAAATGAAACAAAACTCAAACTCTACAGATGGGATGGGTCTGCATGGAATCAAGTTCCAGGAAGCGGAGTAGATACCGATAACAAGATAGTTTATGCAAACATTACTCAATTCAGCATATTTGCTCCGCTGGCAGTTGCAGATGCAACTCCCCCATCAATTCAATTGACATCTCCTGAAAATGATACATATACAAACGAAAACAGTATGACATTCGTTTTCAATGCAACAGATGATCAGAGTTCTACATTAAACTGCAGCCTTTACATAAATAATGCAATTAACCAGACAAATGAAAGTGTTGTAAACGGCTCAGTTACGTCGTTCTCATTGACAAATATTGCAGATGGAGATTATACATGGTACGTTAATTGTTCTGACGCTTCTGGCAACAGCAATGTTTCAGAAACAAGAACATTCACGATTGACACAATTCCTCCATCAGTCTCTATTACATCCCCCTCTTCAAATTCATATCTTAATTCCAAATTAGTTACGATTACAGGTTCTTCTTCAGATACTAATCTCAATTATACAAATATCTCAATCTGGCAGGGAAGCACACTAATTAATTCAACCACAACTATAGATGCATCCTGGTCAGTTCAGCTTGCAGTGCAGGATGATGGAATCTATAATATAACTGCAATTGCATATGATAAAGTAGGATACAATAACTCATCCTTAGTTCAGAATATAACAATCGACACAATTCCTCCATCAGTCTCTATTACATCCCCCTCTTCAAATTCATATCTTAATTCCAAATTAGTTACGATTACAGGTTCTTCTTCAGATACTAATCTCAATTATACAAATATCTCAATCTGGCAGGGAAGCACACTAATTAATTCAACCACAACTATAGATGCATCCTGGTCAGTTCAGCTTTCAGTGCAGGATGATGGAATATATAGCACAAGTGCTGTTGCATATGATCTTGCAGGAAATGAAAATTCAAGCAATATAACAGGTATAACAATAGATACCATCATACCTCAGGTTACAATTATTTCTCCATTGCAATCATCACCAGTTTATTTGAGGAGCAGCGTTCCAGTCCAGCTTAAATTCAATTACAATGAAACCAATCCTGCAAACTATACAGCTCTACTAATAAACACTTCAGGACAAATTGTATCAAACATATCAGATAATTTAACTATTGGTGGAGATGTGAATATTACAACATCACTGTCAACAACTGGGCTGCCTAATGGAAACTATTCAATTAATGTTACAATTTTTGATAAAGTAGGACACACTGTAACTGTCTCAGAGATCAATGATGTAATTATAGATAATGAAATACCAGGTGTAATAATTAATTCGCCTTCATCTGGCCAGTATATTGTAGGAGACACAATAGTATTGAATCTTACAATATTTGATGACAATCTCAATTATACTCAAATCTCAATCTATAACGCATCAGAATCCATTCTGAATTACACCACCAATCAGTCTGGAACATTCACAGTCAACTTCACTCTTCCAGATGATATCTATACCATAAATGTAACCTCCGTTGATCTGTCTGGAAACAATGCAACCGCGACTGTCACTGGTGTGGAATTGGATTCAACATCACCATTCTATCCAAACAACTGCTTGGACATAACACTGCCCGGGGAATACTATCTTGTGAATAATATTTATTCAACTAATCTCACTTGTATATTCATAGATGCAGATAATGTGACTCTTGATGGTCAGGGATATGAAGTACGCAACTTTGGAAACGCGATTATTCCAGGAATATTTGCACAGGATAGGGCAAACATTACAATTCAAAACATAATAATCTCTCATTACGATCCAGATATTCAAATGATTAATGTAACTGATGCAAAGATTTACAATGTAACACATAATGGAGGACAAATTGAACTTACATATACAGATGCAGAAATTAAGAATTCAAGATTTGAGAATAGCAGTTCAGAAGGCATGGTTGCGAATCTTTCAAACGTTATCATAAATAATACAATTATCAAGAACAGCCAATCCAATACATTATATATATCATCATCTAATGTAAGCATTTTCAGCTCGCAGATTCAGAACAATAATGGAGTAAAAGGTATTTCCATTTCTGGACAAAACAGCACAATATCAATAGCATCATCAAATATTACTCTCCAAACAGCAGGCAATGCAGATGTGATTGATTTTGATGTTTCATCAACAGATAACCTGTATTTATCAATTTCAGATTCAAACATAAGCAACCAAAACAGTTTCATATCTTTAAGAAATTCAGCTGGCTTTGAATCCAAGAACATCTCAATTAATGTTTTCAGAAACAATATTTTCAACTTCTCAAAGATTGTGTCTTCAGATTCACTGGTGAATGGATCAGGAAAGATCCTATTAACTAGTGATATTCATGGAAACTATTGGGGAAGACAATCTTATCCATATGTGAATCTATCAGACTTCCAAAATGTTTCAGATGTCTCAGATGAATTCCCATATAAGGAAGCAAATGGATGGAACAAGGAAGCAAGATTCAGATTAAATTCTTCAAGCTATAATTTTGCATCAAAGGATGGAAAGCTGTCAATTTCAATGCCATACAACCCATCCTCACCGCACGACAATCTTGTCTTAAGCAGGCTAGAAAATGAAGTTTTTGTAGTAACAGATCTTCCTTTAATGCATTTAGCTGCTGAAAACTCAATAGTAAATGCAAGACTGCATTATTTGTTTGGAACATATGAATCAGTATATTTGCCAGTTGAAAAAAGAGAAGGTCTGCCTTTGGTAACTCCGTTACCTATTGAAATCAAGGTAAACCTTTCAGATGATTTCAACACAAGTGAAGCAGATAATGTTTCCTCAGTTGAATTTGATGAAAATGGATTTGTAAAAAATCTTGATGGAAAATTTGTTTTTGATTCAAATGAAAAATCTTTCAAGCTAAAGCTTAGCATCATTAACGGTTCAATTGATTTCTTACTAGGAAAGAAGGAATCAGATCTTATACGTTTTGACAACGTAAGTCCAACAGTCTCTCTACGTCAATCTGGATCTATAGTCATTGCAGATTATTCAGATCCATTACAACAAGTGACTCAGAGAGAGGATGGAAGAGGCAATGCTTATAAGGAAGTGAGTTCAGATCAAATTATTCCATTGTTCCTACCAAATAAGGCAATAGTCAGCAACGCATCAATGACACTTTCACCTCTCTCAGGAACTCCTTCATTCAATATTTCAATCTACTTAAGAAACAACGTAACTTCATTATCTTCAGCTGAAAGATATTACTTTAATGAAATCTCTTCTCTCTCTTCACCCATTAAACTAAACTTAACTTCAAGTATGCAATCAGCTCTTGGAAATTGCAGTCAGCTGCATAACGGTTCATATTGTTTATTCTATATTAGTATCAACGGCTTGAATTCAGGAGCATTCAATATTTCAGAATTCAATTTCAATTATTCATATTCATCCGGAATCAAGTTGCCAGATGTAAACACTAGTGGTACAATATCATCTCTTGTTGAAATACCAAAGCATGAGCCTGATGTTTTCTATCTAAGCGATGGAGGGACTGATGTCCTGGTTGTATCGTTGCCTTTCAAGTCATACATAAAATCAGCACAGATAACATTAAGTGGAGAAGAGTGGGAAGGTTCTTACCCATCCAATGTCAGTATGTGGATAGGAAACGGATCAACATCATCTGGAACACCATTTGTTACATATTCTGGTCGATTCAATACTTCTATACAAGTAATTGCACCATTTGTTTCTGCGTTAAGGAATTATACATCAAGCGCAGACGCTGACCAGAAAGGAAATATCTTAATACCATTAACACTTAATTCGTCAACAAAAGGCAAGGTCAGAATCAGTTCTATAAGTGTTGATTATGACTTAAGGTATGCATACGATTCAAACTCTCCATCATATATTGATGGATTCAATGATGGGAGTGAGGTTAAAACAATAACATTTACAAACTCTTCACCATCTACAATCCTCTACATAGATGTTCCAAAGTATTCCAAGGTTTCAAACATCTCAATCATATCAAGTCCTTCAGAGAACATAACATTCAATATTGACTTCCTAAACGATGGAGTCATGGAAATCGAGAACAGTACAATGATAAGGCAACTTAATCTTACTCAATACCTACAAAACTGTTCTCCATATAGATTTAGAATCCCATATGGAAGAATGTGCAAGGTTGCAATTAACATAACAGCCAATCTTGATGCATATCCAAGTGTTGATTCAGATTTCGAAGTTACAAGTGCATTCATCTCAATGCCTTGGCCGTATACTGGATCTGATTCAGAAATAATAAGAGGCAGCGAAAAGAGGTTTGACTTCCTTACAATCCCAACCGGAGCTGCCAATCGGGCAAGATCTCTATCATTGGAGCACCATTCAATCTACTCTTTGCAATCTGGTGATATAGTTATAGGTTATGGATTAGATATGGCTGGAAACAGAGGAAGTGGTAATTATACATTTATAGTTGCTGGACCACCCACTCCACCACCAGTAACGCCACCATTAACAAAGATTCCATTATCTGGTTGGATGAATTGTACTAATTCACTAGCATATGTAATAACAGAACCTGGTGCTTCAGTTACTGTTTTGTTTAAGTCCAGCGGCATGTTTGTTACGGGAGGAACAGCAGATTCAAATGGAAGATTTGAATTTACGCCTTTATTGAGTGGAGACTACAGCATTCGTGCATCAAAGTCAGGATTTGAAGATAATCAAATTACACTTACTGCAAATATCTGTATTATTGAGACACAAATTTCTACAAAGAAAACACTCGTATGTCCTCAAGAAAAGTGCAGTATTAATCTTTATGTTGCAACAAACAAGATTTCAGACTTCCAGTTCAAGGTTACAGACTTTGTGCCGTCTCAAGTAATAAAAACTATTAATTCAATAGTTGATAGGTTTGGAAAGACGTTCTATAGTTATAGCTATACAGATTCTTTGATTTCTATTCCATCGACTCAGAAGATAACAAGTACATTCTCAGTTATATTAGATACAGTTTTGACCGCTATTCCAAACTATATCGAAAATGAAAATAAATTCATATATTCAATAACTAATACAGCTGCAGATGTTAAACTTGATGAGATTATAATACCATTGCCTGAAAATGCAAAAGGAAAGGAAATTGCGTCAATCGAGTATATCGGCGCAGACGGTTCAAAGACAAATATAACAGATTACACAGTGGAATCTGACAGGATTATTATCCATCAGTCAGTGATTATTAAGAAACAGTAATGGTGATTTGGATGGAGAATAAAATGGAGAAAATAAGTAAAAAAATTAGATTAGGCAAAAAGTTAAGTATTGCATTTATTCTCCTAGCCTTGATCCTTTCTCCATTGACGTACGCGCAAAACCAATTTATAATAAATTTCGGAACACTTCCATCTGGAAATTGCACATATAATTCTCAGTGTACATCAAATCTTTGTGTAGATGGTCAATGTGTTGCATGCACGGCAGATAAAAATTGTTCTTCAAACCTATGTGAAAACGGAATCTGTATTTCATGTTCTTCAGATTCTCAATGCAGCAGATCAACTAATTACTGTTTGAACGGTGTTTGTACTGCTTGCTTGAGCGATTTGTCATGTTCTACAGGTCTTTGTTTGAA
>JAVZCX010000005.1:0-36150 GCA_038874185.1 Candidatus Micrarchaeia archaeon | reverse complement strand
ATTTTGTAAGTATAACTCCATCAATTTTTATTGCTTCATTAAACTCTGAAACCTGAATAAGCAATGCATTTCCCGCTATTCCTTCCCCTACAAAAACTTTCATATTAGGAGAAACAACTCTTTCTATTTTTTTAAGTTGTTCAATTAAATTTCTATTAGTTTCTTGTCTCCCTGCGCTATCTATTAAAACAATATCCAGGCCCTTTGCCTCAGCATACTTAACTGCATCAAATGCAACTGCAGCAGGGTCAGAGCCATAGTCATGCTTTATATAAGGGATTTCAAGCCTTTTTGCATGCTCAATTGTCTGCTCTATGGCTGCGGCCCTGAATGTATCTGAAGCAGAGATAACACATTTTAGACCGTTTTTCTTAAAGTAATGTGCCACTTTCGCTATAGTTGTAGTTTTTCCTGCTCCATTTGGTCCTATGAATAGTATTTTATATGGTTTTCCAGTTGTTTCTCTATACTTTTTTACCTCATTTATGAGATCAATTCTTTCTTGTTCTATTACTTTTTCTATTGATTCGTAAATAGAATCTAGTATATATGATTCGATACTGCTTGATTTAACACTTTTTCCCACAAGCCTTCCCTTCAGATCAGTGATTATTTCTTCTGCAACAGGAAGGGCTACGTCTGCTGTCAAAAGCTGCATTTCAAAATCCTCAAGCGCTGTTTTCACATCACTCTCTTTTATTGTAACTTCTGGAGTTATTATTGATTTTACTTTCGTTAGAAGACTAGTCTTAACCTTTATTTCCGCTTCTTTTAGCTCTGACTGGAGAGGTTTTTCTTTTTTCATTTCTTCTTTAATTTCACCTTTCTCCAGACCAATACTTTCTTTCTGGAGTTTTTCCACCTTCTTTTCGCCTTCTTCTTTTTTTATTTGTTTTTCAGTATGTATTGCAATTGCATCTTCTTTTGATATATTTTTGTCTTCTATTCCAACACCTTGTTCTGGAATAGGAACAGGTTTTTCCTGCT
Organism: Candidatus Micrarchaeia archaeon; assembly: GCA_038874185.1. Classification (GTDB taxonomy): domain Archaea; phylum Micrarchaeota; class Micrarchaeia; order CABMEP01; family CABMEP01; genus DTQF01. The sequence goes on along the minus strand of JAVZCX010000005.1, from coordinate 35,163 downwards.
TAATTTCAATCGTCTTTTGAGTGATTTCAAAAGTAGAGACTTCTTCAGTTTTCTTTGATTCGCTTATTTCTTCTTTTATTTCTTCTGATTTTTTCTCTTCTTTTTCACCAGAAATAGATTTTGTAATAGTATTAACTAAACCAGTGATTTTCTTTTTTAAAATTCCAAACATAAAATCACTGACTTTGAAAATATCGATAATTAATTATAAATAGAGTTTATTCACTTTCCTTTTTTTCTGCCATTATTCTTCTTGCTTCTATGTCTATCTCTTTAAGTCTATTAGATATTGCTTCCATACTCTTTATCAGATCATTCTTTGCTTCATCTAATTCTTTTTTCTTCCCTTCTAGGAATTTGATAGCATCTTCAACACTTGTTTCTGTAAATATATTTGCACCTACATTCATAAGCAATTTATTCGTTTCTTTAAGCTCTCCTTTAATAAATATACCTGAACCTATGTTAAACAATGTAAGATTATTCTCTCTAAGGGCTCTGAGCGCTTCTATTGTCTTATTTATTTCTGCTTCTACTTGCGCTATTGCCCTCATTTGATTTTCTATTTCACGGGCATAATGCTGATGATATGAAGCTTCAGCAGCAAGCTGTTCAAATTGTTCTTCTAAACTTACCATAAAATCACTAGTTCACATCTTTTCTACTTTTTCTATTGTAATATCCTTTCTTCTTAAGCCATGGGCATTTCCCATAATTGAATACAATTTATGTGTTGCAAATTTCTCGTTTTCAGCTTCGATTATCTTACTAAATTTTTGTTCTTTATTTTTTATTTTCATCTTTCCGATCATTCTGAACTTCATGTCATTCACCTTTTTGCTACATTTGATAAATATGTTAATGAACTTTTAATCCATTTTCAGTTTTCTCACTCGTAGTGATAAGTATTATCTTTCCTTCTGAATTTTCAACAGCTAAAAGCATTCCATTAGATTCGACGCCCCTAATCTTTCTAGGTTCTAAATTTGCCACAATAATTATTTGTTTTCCTATTATTTCTTCTGGCTTATACATATGTGCTATTCCTGCAACGAGCTGTCTTTGTTCGTATCCTAAGTCTATTTTCAGTTTCAATAATTTGTCTGAGCCTTCTACTTTTTCAGCTTCTAATACTGTTGCAGTTCTTAGATCAATTTTTAAAAAAGTATTATAATCAATTTTTTCTGAAACATTTTGTTCCAAACTATCACCATATAAGTTTACATGAACCCTAATGATTCAATGATTCTTTGTTGCTCAAATGCAGTAGTAGCTTCTCCAAAGATTACAGAATGATTATTTCCAACAAGACATAGAGATACAAATGGAACACCACTATTCGCTGTACTTACACCACCTTTTATCTCTAGAAAATTTTCTATCATATCCAATTCATCACTATTAAGGTTAGGATGTGCTACAAATCCATTATCATTTGCAAAGACTACACTTCCAATAACATTAAATTTTTCTAATTGCAATGCTTCAACTTCTACATCTAGTACATCTCTTATTGTTTTTACTAAATTCTTATCTTTCATTTTTGGATTGATTATGCATTTTTTATTATTTACAACTAAATTGTTGGATATTGCTGTGAATTCAGTTTCTAGTATTTCAACATTTATATCAATTCCAATATCTTTAATTTTTCTTTTTACTAAATCTAATTCGTCTTCAAGAATAACTTTCGAAAATAATATCCCTTTATCATTCATTACTGAGTAAAGTCCAGTTAAAGGACTTCCAAATATATTCACACTAATATCTACAGTTCCAAGTATTTCACATACTCTTGAGAATTTTTCAGGTTTATTTATTGGCATCAGAGTGATTTTTGAATTGCTCTTCATGAATAGGCCAATATATGGGTTTCCATAGAAGCCTATTCTTTGTAGTTTACTTATCATTTTTCTCACAATTTATTCCTTCTTTCCTTCTTCCTTCTTTTGTTCATTTTTATCTTTCTTTTTTTCTTTTTTCTCGTTCTTTTCTTCCTTTACTTCATTTTGTGGAAGTGTTACTAAAACTATTCCTGTTTTTTCATCCTTTGTTATTTTTACTTTAATTCTTTTTAGTGGAAATCTACTTCCATTCTTATATATCTCTTTTGTGACTGCATTATCAATTTTAACATCAAAATAATTTGCCTTAGCATGTCTTGCTGCTAATTCCCTAAGTAGCTTAATTACAACTTGTCTTCTTTTTGTTCTTGGCTTTTCGTAAGCCTTTTTTAAATTTAAAATCATTAGTTTTTCCATACGATCACCTATTCTTTCTCTCTTGCTCTAAGTTTTTGGCTTCTCCAATGTCTTCTTGACGGAGTGGTATTTACTCTTCTTCCAGTTTTCAACCTAACAAAGATTGGAACAGGTCTTGCCGATTTAGCTGCACTGACCAATCTCTTTTTCTTTTGAGCAGATTTTTTGCTTCCCATATTATTTCCTCCTTATATGAATTTTAGTTTCTGGCTGTTTTGAAACAGCCAAATTCATGTTTAGTATCGTTAATAATTCTTTTTCAGTTACTCTTCTTCTTATTTTTTGGTAATAATGAATTAATGCATTAGCAACTTTTAGATAAAGTTCTGGATTGGAAAGTCTCACATTCATGAGGCGAGTATAAGCATCATCTTCTAAAATAACGCTCAACGTCTTTTTTAGCTGGAGTTCAGCCTGCTGAGCAGCCAGAATTTTATCTTCCTCCAAGATCCCACCTTCTTACTTTCTTGAAATTTCTTTTGCTACGTTATTAAGAAGAGAGATCCCTTTCTTTGAAATATGTCTTCCTTTCTTATCTTTAATTATTAAATTTGATTTTTCAAGTTGTTGCAATGCTTTTCTGATGATAGAACCACCAGCTTTAGTAGCATGCATTCTTCCGCTTCTGCTTCCAGGTTTTCCTCCAAATCTTTCTCTAAGAGCGCTGACACCCATCGGACCTTCAATATAAAGAGCCCTCAATATAGCTGCACATCTTATATACCAGAAGTCTTCATCTTGTGGGACTCTTTCTCTGTGTGATCCTGTTTTAACATATATTATCCATTCAGGTGGGGTAACCAATCCATCCTGTTTGAGCTTCTGAGCAACTCCTTTTATAAGTTTATTTGGCTCTACATCAAATGCAGTAATCATTTCAATCCCTCTTTTTAATATATCCAAAGCGTCGCACTGATCCGCATGAGCACACATATTCAACGGATTTGCTTCGCTTATTTAATTTTATTTTAACATTATATCCTGGAATCCATATTATATTACATATCTTGCATATTCTTTTTTTAAATCTTTTTGGAATAGCAACTCTATATCTTGAAGAGAGCTTCCTTGCAAGAGATACGTATCTTTTAGTTCTTTCTTCTTTCGTCTTTGCATATTTTTCTGCTAGTTCAAGAAGCCATTCTATTCTCTCAAGAACCAGCTCTCTCTTGTTCATTTTGAAACCTTTAAGTGGGCCGGCGGAGATTTGAACTCCGGACCTACAGTTATCCTAAACCAGTTCTGAATATATCAGAACGCGCCATATAAGACTGTCGCTCTGACCTGGCTGAGCTACCGGCCCTTATTCTCTAGACGTGATTACCCTGTAGAATAGCAAATTAAATATATATTATAAGATATATAATCCTTTCTATATTATGCATAAAGAGATAAGGTATATATTTAGTCGCATCCACTGCAATGCTCGCAACTATGACACTGCATTGAATTGTAAATTTCAATGGCATCCTTCACTATCTCATCATGATCGAATCCAAGCTTCGGAATCTTACTGAGATCAAACCACTTTGCTTCTTTGACCTCTCCTTTTTGGGCTGTTGTAGAAATGTCTCCTTTTGGAAATGCTATGAAACCAATACTTATGGTGTGTCTCTCGTCCCTTTCAGGTTTAGAATACACACCAATTATGCCTATGAGTTCAATATCTATTCCAGTTTCTTCCTTTGTTTCTCTTACCGCTGCCTGTTTAACATCTTCATTAATTTCTACAAAACCTCCAGGCAATACCCACTCGTTCTTAAACGGGGGTTTTTCTCTTTTAACAAATAATATTTTATCGTTGTGAATTACAACAACATCAACAGCAGTAGGTCTAGTCTTTTCCATTGAATCACCAATTTATTATTGTTCTCCTATTTCTATTCCATCACATTCTTGCCTGTACGGGCAGAAATTGCACATCCATTTTTTCTTTATATCTAATTTAGCCTCCGGTTCTGGAATATCATTATTCTTTACCGAAGAGTGCAATTTTTTGAATCTTGCAACTATCTTTTCAGCCATAGTGGGGTCATACTCCAAGAAAAATGCCTTGCTCTTTAATGTATTCTTCTCTATGTAAAGTATCGCGCCATTTTTAATTCCAGTTGCATGCATGTAAAATTGAAGTTGCATTACATATGATTCGGAAGGTTCTTTAAGCATGTCTAGGGATTTTGTTGACTTGACCTCTATAAGGATCTTTTCTCCATTGTGCTCAAGCTGGATTAAATCGTCGATTCTTCCGCTTATCTCAAATTCATCTATTTTATACCTTAAAGGCAGTTCGCTTTCTATTAGTTTTATTTCCGGGTTCTTTTCGCTTTTTAGAACCTCTACTACAAACGCATGAAATAAATTTCCCGCTTCAAATACCTTTGTTACTTCCGGCTCTACAGGCTTTGGCATTTTAATATTAAACCAAGATTTTCTTAAGCACTGGCCGATTTCAGAAGGATAGTATCTATTCTGCATTCTTTGTCTGACTTCTCGGTGAAGATGCCTGTCTATGAGTTTATCGAAGTCTATATACTCTACCATGTATCTCACTTATTATTCCTAAATTATATTTATATTTGTTCCTAAAGTTTATTTCCTGTGATACTTAGGCTAAAAAGCGAATATTTTTATTTATTATTTCATATTATTTATTACTAATTATTCTGCGCGCTTAATCGCGGGCCCGTAGCTCAGTTTGGCCAGAGCGTTCGGCTCTTAACCGAAAAGTCGTGGGTTCAAATCCCACCGGGCCCGCTTCTTATTTAATAGCAGTTGGATTACATGAAGATTCTTGTGACAGGCGGAGCTGGATTTATAGGTTCAAATCTTGTTGATTCTTTAGTTAGGGAAAACCATGAGGTCATAGTTGTAGATAATCTCTCGACAGGAAAAACAGAAAACATAAATGAAAACGCGGTTTTCTACAATATAGATTTGAGAGACGCTTCCAAATTAAATTCTCTTTTCCAAAAAGAAAGACCAGAGATTATTTATCATTTAGCTGCACAGATAAACGTAAGAAGATCCATTAAAGATCCGTTCTATGACGAATCTGTAAATATAGCTGGTTCACTGAATCTTTTGGAATGTTGCAAAGACTACGGTGTAAGAAGAATAATATATTCATCATCCGGTGGGGCAGTTTATGGAGAGCCAAATAAGCTGCCAGCGCCAGAGGAACATGAAATAAGACCGCTTTCTCATTATGGAGCATCAAAATTTGCTGTAGAAAGCTATCTTTCAGTTTATAATTCAATTTACGGGCTGGATTACATAACATTGAGATATGCAAATGTTTATGGTCCAAGGCAGGACTTTCTTGGCGAGGCCGGAGTTATTGCTATATTCATAAGAAATGCATTAATTGGAGAACCTTTAACAATATTCGGAGATGGAAAACAAACTCGTGATTTTGTTTATGTCAATGATGTAGTGAATGCAAACATTCTTTCACTGAATTACAGAGGAAATTACAAGACTTTCAATATAGGAACGGGTGTTCAAACATCAATAAACCAGATAGCAGAAGAAATTGAAAAAACAATAGGAAAGAAGTTAATGATAAGAAGAGAAGACGCAATAAAAGGAGAGGTCAGAGACACCTATCTTGACATAAGCAGGGCTAAGAGAGAATTAAGTTTCTTACCTTCAGTTTCTATTTCAGAGGGAATAAGGCTTACTTTTGAATGGGCGAAAACTAGTATGATAAAAAACAAACAGAAACGTTAATAATAAAATACCTTTTTTTGATTATCTATTTGATGGCATCTTTGGCAGTTAAAGAGGAAGAGGAAAGAGAAAAGAAAAGGAGAGAGGAAGAGAAAAAGAAAAAAGAGCAGCAGTCAAAGGAAGAATTGCACCATAAGACAGAGGCAAAGAAGGAAGCAATTGCTAAAGGAGAGATGAAAGAAATGTCTTTTGGAGAGGCAAAACCTATTGTTGAAGTAGGATACATGAAAGTACATATAAAAGGAACGCTTGCTTCTGAAAAATACGAGCCTGTTGTAAAGGAATCGTCCGCAGTAAAGCTGATAGAAGAAGAGAGGAAAAAAGAGATCGAAAAGGAGAAGGAGAGAGTTACAGAGGAAATACAAAAGGCGGAAGAAAAAATCAAACGAGAGGAAGAGGCAATAAAACAGAGAAGGGAAGAAATAAAGAAGATGGGAGAGAAGGAAATCAAAGAGAAAGAGGCAAAGATGAAAGAAAAGTTAGAGAAAGAAAAGGCGCAAGAAAGGATAAGGAAGGAAAAGGAGCAGATAAAGAAGCTTCTTGATGATGCAAGGAAGAAAGGAATGCTAGAACCTGTAAAGGATATTGCAAGGGAATTATTGGAAAGAGAGATAAGGAGAGGAATCCCTCCAAAGAGGGCATTGCAAACAGTTATGGTAATACTGAAGAGGTTGGATCTTGTTAAGACAAAGAAGGAGAAGAAATCAATATTCGGTTTTCTTAAATCATTACTGAAGAAAAAATAGCGTTTTCAGCCAAACCATATTGGACGGCTGATTCAAATCAAAATAACAAGTTGACGATTTTAGGTGTTTTCATGCTTTCTCAGTCAAAGAAGTTAAAGATCATAGAGATATACTATAAATTACTTTCAAATTATGATCACCAGGGATGGTGGCCAATAAAATCACTAGCAGGAAAGAAAGGATTCGATGAAAGAGGATATCATAAAGGAATTTTTACTTACCCTAAATCAAGGGAACAAAGATTTGAAATAGTCATCGGAGCAATACTGACTCAAAACACAAATTGGAAAAATGTTGAAAAGGCATTGGAAAATTTATTTTCTTCTAATCTAATATCTCCTGAAGCAATACTAAGTGTAGATGAGAAAAAGCTAGCTGAAAAGATTCGTCCAGCAGGTTATTTCAATCAAAAGGCAAAAAGGTTGAAGAATATCTCTTTATGGTTTATGAAAAACGATAATGAGCTCAAGAAGCTTAACATAGAATTGATCAATTCAAAAAAAGATGCGGCCAAAATCCTTGAGGCAAGAAAGAATCTTCTTAATGTACACGGCGTAGGTTTTGAAACTGCAGACTCTATCCTTTTATACGCGTATAATCTACCTATATTCGTGGTAGATACATATACAAAAAGACTTTTCAGAAAAGCAGGTTTGCTGCAAACTAGGAATATACCACATGAAAAAGAGTATCACATTATTCAAGACATGGTTCATTCCGCATTTTCAGATTTATCAAATGAAGATAAATTCAAGGTGTTTAACGAATTCCATGCTTTGATTGTGGAATGGGGCAAGATCAATTCAAAAACAGTTCGTAATTCAGACAAAGAAAAAAGAAACCTTTTTATATATGCTTAAAAATTTAGAAAAGAATTTAAATAACAAAACGCATTATATATGAAGCATAATAAAAATAATAATTAAAAACAATAACGCAGCTATAAGATGCACCCAGCGAGGCTAGATTGGATGGAAACCGATATCAAAGATATAAAAGAAGAGGCATTAAAAAGTCAAATCAAACTTGAGACAGAACTTCTTTATAATCCACTAGTTACTGACTATCTAAAAACTAATTTTGGTGAGAACTCGATAAAAGTAATCTCCGCTGCCATGGAAGAAATGACAGACGACGCAATCGCAGCAAGATGCAAGCTTAAAGTCGCGGAGGTAAGGGCAATACTCAACAAGCTCTACAACTACAAAATGGCAGAGTATAAGAGAATAAAAGACAGGGACACGGGCTGGTTTTCATACATATGGAAGATAGATGTATCTAACATTCTCAACATAATAAAAGAGCAGACAACAAATAGAATAGAAGAGCTAGATAAGACAGTGGAGAAGATGAATACAGAATTTGTATATTACTGTCCTCAGTGCTCGAAAACAAATTTGATAAGTTTCGATCTTGCAGCTGATTTGATGTTTAGATGTCCAAATTGCGAAAACAAGCTCTTAGAGAAAGAAAAAGAGTCAAAAGATAAGTATGAAAAAGAGCTTAATGAACTAAAATCTAAACATATCTCCTTGCTTGAAGACATAAGAAAGTTCGAAGAACTTAAACGCCAGGAAGAAATGAGAATAAAGGAGCTTCAGGAGAAGATGGCAGAGATGACAAAGATAGAGGAGATATCTAAATCTAAAGCAAAGGCTAAAGGGTCAGTAAGTAAGAAGCTATCTAAGAAGTCAAATAAGAAGTTAAACAAGAAGTTAAATAATAATTTAAACAAAAAGTCGTCTATTAAAGTTAAGCATTTGAAATCGAAGAAATTATCAAAAGGCAAAAAAGTCAAGATTAAAAAGAGATCAGCGAAGTCAAATGTAAAAAAGCATAAAGCGAAAAAGAAATCAATCAAGCCTGCAAAACTAAAAGGTAAGAAAAAGAGATAACCTTAATAATTTAAATATTTTCTTATATGATATTTATTAAGCTAATATAACTTATGATTAACTTTAAAGTCTAACAATCGATATATTATTTGGTGTTTTATTTTGTTAAACTTAATTCATACCTTACATATGGGTGAACACATGGATTATTCTGAATTTACTAAGTTTGAAATCGCAAGATTAATCGGTGCAAGAGCTCTTCAATTATCAATGGGTGCGCCACCAATGATAGAATTGCCAAATAATACATTTGAACCTTCTGCGATCGCAAAGCTGGAATTTGAAAAGGGCGTAATTCCGCTTACAGTTTATAGGTCAAACAAAAGCTAAAATTCAGATATTATTTAAAGGTGATGAAAAATGTTGGAATTGATACTTGGTTTAGTAGTGCTTATAGTAATTATTGCTGTTTTGATATACAATAATCTGATTGTATTGAGAAACAATATTGAAAACGCATGGGCGCAGATAGATGTGCAGTTAAAGAGAAGAGCAGACCTTATTCCTAACTTAGTAAACACAGTGAAAGGATATATGAAACACGAGAAAGAAACTCTTGAAAATGTAACAAAAGCAAGAGCTGCATTAATGTCAGCAAAAACACCAAAAGAAGCAGCGGAAGCAGACAACATGCTCTCAAACGCGCTCAAGTCATTATTTGCAGTTGCAGAGAATTACCCGAATCTAAGAGCAAGTGAAAACTTCCTTAGATTACAAGAGGATCTTTCAGACACAGAAAACAAAGTGGCATATTCTAGACAGTTGTATAATGACAACGTTCTTTTATACAATAGAACAATCCAAACAATTCCAAACAACATTATAGCCGGAATACTCGGTTTCAAAGAAAAGGAATACTTCAAAGCTGAAGAAGAGGCAAAGAAGGCACCAGAAGTCAAATTCTGATTTAAGTTAATTCTGATTTTTTATTTTTAGCTTTTTTACTCTTATTTTATGTTTAATTTTTAGGAACGTTTTTATGTCTATTCTTAACTTTACTTAACTATTATATCTTCTATAATTACATTGTTTCAGTAAGAATAAATATTCCACTGTTTCTTCCAACTAAATGTTCCACTTGATTAGAAGCATTAAGTGATTCCATTGGTGTTTTATAGATTCCAAAAACTGCACCGCCAGAACCAGACAACAATGCGCATTCAGCTCCAGCTTCCTTAAAACATCTCTTTACTTTATCGAGAACAGGATACATCTTGAAAACCACAAGTTCAAAATCATTATATGCAAGCCCCCCTATCCTATTCCAATTTCCCTTTTTTAGTTCCTTCTTCATCAAACACAATCTTGCCATTAACGCCTTGTCATAATTAGGGCCTATTTTCTCTTTTTCTACATCTATCATATTATATAGAGTTCCAGTTTTAGAAGGATATTCTGCCATGTATCCATGAGGTATGTATATTGATACATATCTCTTAGGAAGAAAGTATTGATCTATTATCTTGTCTCCATATCTTTCAGCATATGTTGCGCTTCCATACATTCCCTGTGGAACATCAGCACCTATTTCTGCACCTATGTCTAACATTTCTTTTTCACTAAGTCCTAACTTAAATCTTTCATTAATAAATTTGATTACAGGAACTGCATCAACCGCGCTTCCACCCAAACCGCTTGCTATAGGAATCTTTTTTTCTATATGTATTTGATAGTTTATTTCATCTATCTTCAATTTTGTTCTTTCGCAGATTTTAATTATCGCCTTATAAACGCTGTTTTTTTCATTAAGCGGTATATTTTCATTGCTTGTAAGTTGGATTCCTTTGTCTTTTGTTTCTTTCATTATCACTTCATCACATAAATCTAAAGGCTGGAAAACAGTTTTCAATAAATGATATCCTTTTTCATCTTTTTTTCCTACTTGCAAGAAAAGATTTATTTTTGCATGAGCTTTTAACGTAACCACATCTCTATCTAATTGCATTGCCATTTTATCACTTTATATACTGTTTTTATTATATTATATATTGTTTTATTACTGTTTATACTAATTTATTATTTATAATAATTATTCCTCTATTTTCTCATCAAAGGGTCCTAAAACAAATTTCTTTTTTGCGGGTTGCTTTCTTTCTTTCACTTCCTTATCTCTTGATACTTTCTTTAGATTTTCAAATGAATTTTTCAATTCGTTAATCTCGTTTTTCAAATTCTTTACTTCTTCTGTGAGTAGCGTTACAGGATCCACTTTCTTTTCTTTGTTAGCATCAATGTTTAGTTTTATTTCTTTTGTTATCTCTTCTGCATTTAAGATACCAGGTAAGTAAAATGTTTCATTCCCGTGTATTTTGATTACGTTTATCTTAAACAACTTATCTATTGCTGCTAAGTTATCCTCATCACAATGCGCATCTTTCAATTCTGTATATGGGATGAATCTTTCTTTTGCAAATATAAACCCATCTGTTATTTTAATGCCATTATCCTCTAAAATTAATCTTTTTCTTTTTACTATGAATGTATAAAATAGAAATGCACCCATTCCAGATATTGCAAAAGTGATTATAAATAAAGTGAGGATAACTATGGAATTGCTTTGTCCTTTGGACAGCTCTATATTCAGATTAATGGATTCAAGCAAAGAAAGCACTAAATACACTACTCCCCAAAAAACAATCAAAACAGCAAAAACTTTACTTAAAAGTGAAAACAAATATTCTTTCGAAGCATTTATTTCCTTCATTCTCCCCCTTCCTTTATTTTATTATAATGTATGTTATTAAATTCATAAATATCTTTTTCGTCAGACATCAATCGTTCTATTAATTCTTCTTTTTTTCCGTTTATCATTTCACTTCCAGTTGGATCCACAACATACCATTCATCTTTGAATTTAAAGGATACCGCTACCTTTGTTCCATCATTTATTCCAACTACAACATAGCTGTCATAATTGTCAAGCGCTATCAAGATAGAGCAGAGGAAAATGGCCTTGTCCATCGGATCTCCGCCTCTTAGCTTAATGATGTCCTTTGGCATTAGCCAGAAGTCAATAGGAGTTCTTACCGTTCTTATTCTTCTTATGTATTCATGAGCTTCTTTTGCTGCTGCAATGAAATCTCTTTCATAGATATAAGGCTTGAATCTAGATTTAATTTCCTCACTGATCTTTTTTACCTCTTCATCTTTTGTGTTTACCATTGCTTTTATATCTGCTATTGTCTTTGTTTCACTTTGTTCTATTGTGGATCTATATCTATCTATTATTAGTTCAAGAAGCTTTATCTTATCTTTAAGTATGTTTATTTCGTTTCTTCTTTCTACAAACTCTTCCTGCTTCGAAATAGGTTTGAATTCATCAACCATATAACTCAATTTATTCTATGATTGTGAATCTTAAAAATCTATCTTTTTAGACATTTCTAAAAATGATTTAGAATAGTCGCTTTATTAATTGTGTTTTGCCTGTCTATTTATAAAGATCGATTATATTCCAAGAGTTACTCTCAAAAGATTTCTTATTCCTGGTGCAAGACCGAATATGATTATGAGAAGATATAGAAAATATCTTTCGTTTTCATTTTCAGCCTCTCTTTCTATAATTAAAGAGGCGAAAATAGCAAAGAGCACCTTTATGAATAGATAAATTATTGTTCCATAAACAATGATTTCGCTAAAGAACCTTTCTACTACATGCTGGCCAAAATAACAGATTCCTTTTTCTGTGCAAAGAGGAGAAAATCTATTGAAGATCTCTATGGCAACAAAGCTTGAAACACCATCAATAGTATGGGCTGCAACTGCGATTCTTGGAAGTATTTTATTTAATTTATATCTTTCCATTATAAGATGTGAAAAAACCATAATCATTCCTGAAAGAGCCAATATAGTTATTAGATAAGTAGGGTCTTGAATCATACTTAATACAACAATTAAGTGAGGAAGACACAACAATATACCTATTGCAGGATAAATTTTAGGCTGTTTAAGTCTGATGCTTATATACAGCGAAAATATTGTTATCAATCCTATAATTACATATATCCCAGGTGTGGCTGTAAGAAATCCATAGTTATATATTCCACTGTTAAGAAAGGGACCAAAAAGCCAATAGAATTGATGTCCGCTCCAATCAATGCCTGCTTCTGTAGCATCTGTGATAACTCTAACAGTTGATCCCAATATTATGAACGGAATAGTATAGATAATAAGTTCTTTTGTAAAGTATTTTTTGAATTTCTTGTATACTAAAAAAGCTGCAACTATTGCAATAACTGCATAAAAGAGAGTATTAACGATATTATACCCAGTGTGTTCTATTATTGGATTAATGAAATAATCTTGGATAAAATTCTCTATCATCGTATCACTAGCTTATTACTACCATTAACTATCATTATTTTATATTCTTTTATATTCTACTCCATATTCGTTGCAGAATTCAATTATTTTTTTCCTTTGCCCTTGCTTTAATCCTTTCCAATCTATGTATACATTTTCAACTTCTTCAGAAGATCTTTCAAATGCATGTGTGAATGTTGGATACTCAAGACTGTCTACTGCGTAATTTGGGATGAGGTGTGCAAATGCAATTTTTCCTTCTATCTCATGTTTATTAAAAGCAGGGCAGTAATGCCCGCCACCGACACCTAAAGAGATTTCTTTAACTTCTATTTTTTCCATGTATTCTTCAAATTCATTTATTATCTCAGCTACGAGCTCTGCATATTTGTCATTTTTCCATTCTTTTTCGCTACTTCCGATTTCAACAAAAGCGCATGGCCTCATGCAAAATGGACCATGATGATCGACTTCCATTGATGTATCCATATCAAGTTTCATTTGCTTGTTTCTCTCATTAAGAAGAGTAATTATAGTTTTCATTCTTATTGGATCACTAAAAGAAATTTCTTTATCTTTTCCCCCCATCTCAGCCTTTCCCCAATTTCCAGGAACATGAACTGTAAAAGAAGGCTTTCCGCTTTCGCTTTTATGTTTGCTTGCAAATAAAATAAATTCATCCTCTATTTTTCTAACTAAATCATCTGAATAGAGTAAGGATTCCTTAACCTCAGTTAAATTCTTTTCAGAAATATCTGAGTCTCCTTTTTCAATAATAGATTTTAGGCTTCTTGCTATATTAACTCCTGCTGGATCTGCTATTGAATATAAAATTTGCATTTTTCCCATCTCATTTTTATATAAGAGAAACGCCAGCCAATATATAAATAATCAGGCCGATTAATATGAATGGAAGAAACATAGGCATATCCAGGACAGGCCATTTCCTTCCTGTTTTGCTTAGCATCTTTGCCTGCTTCTCGTCACTTAGTCTTTTTATTTTGTATCTTTCTATAATTTTTTTGTCCAACATTTCTATTGCAATTACATCTTCAGGTTCTATCTTTTTCTTCATGACTACCATTTCTTGCATCAGCTGTTCTTTTGAAATTATAAAGAATATAGATTCAAAGAAAAGTATTCCTGAAACCAAAAGCAACCAAGCAGGCAGGAATGGGAATAACATAAACATATAAATTAATAGAGCAAATGAAAATAAGAGCAATATGATCTGGAGTGCTTGCCACAGATTTATTTTCATCTTTCCTTCATTAAATCTCTTGATAATTCTTGGGAAGTATTTTATCATAATCCATACGGAAGCAAGCACAGTAGCAATTGCAAGAACCATCAATGAAGAAGGAACGAATTGATTTTCATCCAGTGGAAATGCAGGCAATGCAGAGTATATTGCTGCCAATACTATAACATCTGCGCCACCAATCTGTCCATTAAGATACAATATATAAAGCACAAGTACCAAGGGAATTGCAATCGGAAGGAATTTTAAAAACAATGAATAATCAAATATATTCAAAAGTAATGAAATTCCAAGGAATGAGTAAAGAAATAGCTCAGGTACATTCTTTTTATTGAAAATATCATAATAAGCAGCAATTCCAGTTCCTGCCAATGCAATCAATATTCTAATAATCTCTATCATTTTTGCACCCTCAATCGGTTAATATCACTCTTATTCAATTAATATCACTATTTTATATACAATCTTTAATAATTCTATCTTCTACTTCAAACTTATAGGAGAGAGAAGGTTTCACCAGAAATCATCCAGCCATTCGCTATGGATAGAAATCACGTTTAGCTGCTTGCATGTAGCATTTGTCTTAAGAAGCGAGGATATGCTAGGTTGCGTTCTTCCATCATCTCCACTTATGAATTCTTTAATATAAGTACCGGATTCAGATAGCATATGCAGTTTTATTGTATGGCTGTCAATCCATTCTGGTTTAAGCATCTTTATTCTTCTTTTCCTAATGAGATCAGACCGTCTTATAAGCACTCTTTTAGGGGTTCTTTGCATTAATAAAACACTTTTAGGTAGTTTAGAAATTTCATTCTTGTCAATGGGTTTTTCTAGATTCACTATCGCTTCGTATTCCTTGTCAAATTTAGCTCTCTTTATTACTTCTACTAATTCTTTCTCCACCACTCTTTCAAATGCTACCCTTATTTTTCTTTTATTAATTTTATTTATAATGTTGTTGATTTTTTTAATTTCCTTTTCATTTAATACTCTTTTTCTTGGATTAGTCACTTCCATTACAAAAGGTCTTCCATCGCCCAACATTAATACATCTATATCCTCCCTGCCGCTACCATGCAAAATTGCCTTGCTTTTTTCAGTGCCAATCTCTTTTATCAAGGTTCTCTCTATCAGTCCTTCAATCGATTCCTCTTTTGCATCCTCCTTCTTTGTTTGTCTTATTCCTCTTTGAAGCTTATTATATTTTCCATATAGATAAACAGAGGATATGTGCTTTGATATTTTCTTATTTTTAATATCATATATAATTCTTACATCAGGATCTGGACTGAATTTGTATTTCGTTTTCTTTTCTATTATCTTTCCTAATTCAGTGTTTAATTCAGGTTTTATGCTTTTCCATTTTCTAAAGTCAGCAAAATCCCAGATTTTTTCCTCTATAACCTCTGATTCCTTTGGTATACTTGTTCCTATGCTAAATGTCCGTATCCCTGGAATTGATTCTAATTCTTTTATTATTTTATCTGCTGTTTCATTCAAGTTCAGGAAACAACCATTGCAAAGTTTGCATTCCTGTTCATTTTCTATGAATTCAGAGCTGACTTTAGAGAATCCATTCCTGTTCCAGCATCTTTTACATACTTTAGGCATTACAAATTTTATCATCATTATAAATTATTGAGATAAGTTTAAATTTTATTACTTATATATTATATTCTAACTATCAAGTGATTTTATGCAAGAAATAAAAGAAGATAAAATATCAGAACACTGGGTTTCAGTATTAGTAAAAGAGATATTATCATCCACTAAACCACCATTTGTAGTTGCATCAGGTATAACAACTAGCGGACCTACCCATATAGGAACTGCAAGCGAATTCATATACCCAAATGCAATTGTGACATACTTCAAAAATAACGGCTATGATGTCAGATTCATATTCATTGGAGACATAATGGATGCCTTTGACTCAATTCCTAAACCATTAGAACAGTTCAAGGATGTTTTAGAGCCACATTTAGGGAAGCCTCTTGTACATGTCCCAGATCCATTCGGCTGCCATGCCTCTTACGGGGATCATTTTCTTTCTGAGGCAGCAGATCTAATGAAGAGATTCAAGGTCAATCCAGAGATAGTGAGAAACAGCGATCTTTATGCAAAAGGACTCTATGATAAGTATGCAATAAAATATCTGAATGAGCGTGAGAAGGTTAGAGATGTTGTTTTCGAATCTTCTTTGAGAAAAAAAGAGGGCAAAGAATGGGAAAACTGGTCTCCAATAGCTCCGATATGTGAAAAATGCGGAAAGATATCTACCTGTACAGTTACTGGTTTTGATGGAGAATATTATTACTATAAGTGCAATAAGGATGTTGAGTATACAAAAGGATGCGGTCATGAAGGAAAGGCAAGGATAAGCGATCACCAATACAAGCTAGTTTGGAGAGTAGAATGGCCTTCAAGACAGGATTTCCTTAATGTCACAATAGAAGGTTTTGGAAAGGATCATGCCACTAGAGGAGGGTCAGCAGATACTGCAAGGGAAATGCATGAAAAGATACTAGGTAGAAAGCCACCATTTTTCTACAGATTCGGATTTTTCCTTTTAGGAGGAAAGAAGTATTCCAAATCAAAAGGAATAGGTTTGGATGTTAATACAGTTCTAAAGCTAATGCCACCAGAAGTAATCAAATATTTCATATACAGGTCAGATTCACAGGAGGATAAGAACTTCGATCCTACAGGTCAGAACATGCTTCTTATATTCGAGGATTATGAATATGCAAGCACTCTTTCACAGCCAAAGGAAACACTTAGCAGGGCGGATAGAAAGAAAAGAATTGCTTATGAGATAAGCGGTGAAAGAAAATGGAAGGCAAAATTCTTGGACATTCTTCTTTACTATCAGATATACAGAGATTGGGAAAGGGTGAAGTCTCTTTTTGATGATCCGGAAGGAGTGGAATACATAAAGCCATATATTATTTATTGGATAGAGAACGGGTATGTGCCTGAGGACTATTCATTCTCAATAAATCCGAAAAAACCATCAGATATAAGAGGAATAAAAGAGTTTGCAGAGAGGCTTGATGATAAAATGGACCAACTTGCAATACATAATCTTGTTTTTGATACAGCTAAATCATTAGGAATAGAGCCTAAGGATTTCTTTAAGACATTATATACTGCATTGATAGGCAAGGATAGGGGTCCTAAGTTAGGAAAGCTTATTCATGCCATAGGTCCAGGTAAAGTAAAGAAAATGCTAATAGAATTAGTAAGTTAATAGTAAGTTAATAGTAAGTTAAGCCAGATTATCAAATGCCAATAGAATTAAATTGATAGATATTTGATAGATATTTTATTATTTATTCTTTTAACATTGAATGAACCATTTCCAATTCTTCTATCGTTAATGTGAATACTCTTCTTTTTTGCATACCGAGTTTTTCAGCCACCAAAATTAATTTTGGATACTCATCCATTATCTCCTTTGCCTTTGCAGCTGCACCTAGAGTTTTTTTCCTATGTGAAAATAGCCGTTCTATGAATTTATCGAATTCAGAGTTATCTGTTTTTTCTCTTTTGAACAGCATAATAATTGCAGAATCAACTTCAGGTACTGGTTTAAAGCTTCCTTTAGGAACTTTCTTTAGATATATCGGCTTGAAGTAATAATTAGTCATCACACTTAATCTTGACCAATCCTTTTCACCAGGCTTTGCAATCATTCTGTCTACAAATTCCTTCTGCAGGCAGAGAACAGCCTTTTCAAAATTAAATTCCTTAAGCTTGAAAAGAAGCGGAGAGGATATAGAATATGGAACATTGCTTATTATCAGATCTATCCTCTTTTGCTTTGATTCTTTTAGAATCTCCTTTTCATTCAAATCTAAGAAGTCAGCTTCTATGACTGTAACATTCTTTTTTTTCTTGAATAAAAATTTAAGGGAATCTGCAAAGCTGAAATCTTTTTCAATAATAACAAGGTGCTTTGCAGTCTCTGCAACCAATCTGCTAAGGTTTCCAGTACCTCCACCAATCTCAAGCACTACTTTTCCTTTAGGTTGCAGCATCTCTACTTCGTATTTAAGTGTCTCTTCATTCTCCAGCATATGCTGGCCAAAGTGTTTTCTTTTATTGTACATCTTATCTACATTTTATTAAAAAGAAACATTGTATGGCATTAAAATTTTTGTAACTGCATAAAGAAAGATGTATGAAATTAAAAGTACTATTATCGGCCATACAATAATCATTAATGCCTTTATCCATGAAATGTTGTTGTTGTTCTTGACTATTGAAATTATACCATATATTCCATAGATAAAGACTAACAAACTAAATAAAATAAGGTCTCTAATGATAGAAGAAATTATTAATATAATTATTGTTAGAATAATTGTAACTGTAGAAAATATTAAAATAGAATTAGTTTGTCTTTCAAAGTCTGCTTTTACATCAAGAATTCTTGCAGATAACCATATGAATGAACTACCTGTTACGATAGCTAACAATATGAAAAACACATTAAATAGAAATACTAAAGCACCTAGAATAATACCAAAGATGTTAAGGGAAGGCAATAAAAATAAAGTTAAAAAAACTAAAAAAGACAAATAAATGAATAAATACGAATTTTTTATGGTTTGCTTTGTTTCATATGTGTATTCAGCAGACTTTGCAGGATTGAAAAATAAATTTACCATACTTTTGAAGGAATCAATAAAAGACTCCTGCGAATCTTTATTTTTAACCTCTTCTCTCTCGATCTCCTTTCTTTTAATTCTCTTTTTTTCCATAAAATCACTAAGCTATTTGTTCAACGTCTTCTAAAATCACTTGCTGGTGGCATAGGTGGCTTAACAAATAAATAATATCTTTCCTTGCCACTCATTTCATTTATTATTCTTTCAGCTATCATTTCTACTGGATTAAGTAGATGAGGAACTCTTTTTGTAAGATCATCAAAGCTTTCAAAAGGCTTACTTTCTCTCTCTTTAATTATATCTTCCAGGTGTTTCTTTCCAACTCCAGGTAGGAGCTCAAGCTGATGCAGTCTTATTGTTACAGGTCCGCATTTGTTTATGAAATTTATAAAATCACTTTCTCTGCTTTTAACTATTGATTTTATTGCAGTTTTCAGTTCATTTTTAGCAGCTCCCGTAAGTTCAGAATATTCAACTCTTCCTTTTATTCTTTCTACTTC
Organism: Candidatus Micrarchaeia archaeon; assembly: GCA_038874185.1. Lineage (GTDB taxonomy): Archaea > Micrarchaeota > Micrarchaeia > CABMEP01 > CABMEP01 > DTQF01. The sequence goes on along the minus strand of JAVZCX010000005.1, from coordinate 15,793 downwards.
ATTTCTTTGATTCAATTCTTTTCCTATATATAGCTTACTATGGAGCTGAATTGAGACGTTTCTTTTTACTATAACTTCCAGAAGTGTAAAGAACCTTTCACCGACTAGGTAAGCAACCGGTTCCCTTTTGATATCGGTCGGTTTACCCAATGGCAAATAGTCTATTACAATTCCGTAGTCTTCCATAAAAAATCACCAGTTATTCTTTCTGGTACTTTGCAACTATCTCAATTATCTTGTTGATCTCCTCTTCAGTTAAAGAATAAGTCTCTTTTGCGAATATTTGATCAATCTCTTCTTTTTTCTTTGGCATCAAGTCAACTACCTTTACTGCCTTTGCTCTATTAAGCTTTGCAACCTCATTCATAAGTTCAGTTACCATTTCCTCTGCCTTTTCTTTGCTTAATTTAGTCATTTTTTTTGCATATTCTAATGTTTTCGCCTGTTCAAAACCCATCTCTACCTCGCTAGGCATTTCAAGGATTTCTTTTACTTCTGCAAGTGTGACTTCCCTAACATCAAGCGTTTTTTTCCCTATCATTTTAACCACTTACTTTTAATCTAGCATTCCTTTAGATGAACAGCAGAGGTTATGAATCTCTTTTTTATGCTTCCGTCTTGGACTTCAACAATGTAAGCGTTTCCTTGCTTGCCTTTAACTATTCCAACCCTTCCAGCATATCTTGGGTGTGGAAAGTCTTCGAACTTAGCATTAGGAACGAGTTGTACCTTTGTTCCTATCTTTATTGTCTTTAATTGTTCTACTACTGTGACCTTTCTTTTTGTTGATTTTCTACCAAGCACTCTGCTTTTTCTGCTCATTCTTCCTTTTGATGCTTTTACCATAATATCACTTCAAAAATCTATCAAAATTTAGCTATAATTTATTCTAACTATACTAACGAATATGTAGATTGATATAATATATGTAGGATAAGTTTAAAAATATACATATATCTAAATGAGATCCTCAGCAATTTTATCTATTTAAATAGGTTTAAATACTTTCCGAGGTATATAAATTTAAGTATTTAAAAAGGCCGAGTTATAATCGGGCTTTTAAAGGGTGTTTTAATGGCGAAAGATGTCAAATTTAAGATTGAGAATATTGTAGCATCAGCAAACTTAGGAATCGAACTGGATCTTTATTCTCTTGGAAGGAAGGTTCCAAATATCGAATATGAGCCTGAGCAATTCCCAGGAGCTATTCTTAAGCTTAAAGAACCAAAATCATCATTACTTCTCTTCAAGAATGGAAAGATAATCTGTACAGGTTGCAAGACAGAAAAAGAAGTAAAATTAGCAATCAGAAATGCAATGGCAATTCTTCAAAAAGCACAGAAGAAGAGATGATTTATAATTTGTTTTATTTTTTTAATATCTTTTCATTTTAGAATTCTATATATTGATTATTGCACTTATAAGAGCCTTTCTTTTCTAAGATCCATTTCAATACTAATCATATCATTTTCGAATTTTTCTATCATTCTTTTAATCTTCTTTTTCTTTTCTCTATTACTATAGTCAAATATAGAAGTTCGTTTATTCTTATCTATATTTAATAATTCGTTTAATTTATCATAATGTTCTTTGAAACTCTTTATAGAATTTATGAATTTAGTTCTTATGTTTTTAATTTCAAGTCTTCCTTGTTTCCTTGCATCTTCATAATATATATCAATATAATAACCTGCTTCTTGGTACATGTCTTTCAATATTTTATCATTCAAAAGTACCAATTCCAGAGTATCTACATTATAAGGATCTTTTTCAAGTTCTCTCGTTACTCTGTCTCTTACCAAATAAAGCAATCTTTCTTTTTCTTTGGTATCAATTATAGTATTGAACTCTGCTTGCTTCATTAAAAGAATACTATATAAATAGAATTTCTTTTTATCTTCTATTATATTATATTTCTCTTCTAGATCTATTTCCATTATTTCTAAATTAGTTAGAATGTCAATCGCTTTTTTGGTCATGTCTTTCTCTCTTGCATTCCACATTTCCTTTATTACTTTACCTTTTTCCTCATCAAAATCCTTATCTATTATTTCAGCAATTTCTTTATATTCTGGATAATATAGATAATAGTAGTCGTAGAATGCGTTTGCTTTCACAGGATTAAAAATTAATCCAAAACCTATTAGTCCTTTTGCAATATTCTCTACAATAGGTCTTCTTATCTTTTCTGTCAAGCTTTCTTCTTTTTTCTTTATTTTATCTCTTTCCTTTTCCATTTTTTCTACCATACTATTCTCGAATTTCTTATTTATATTCTTTACCGTAATTATCTTTTTTCTTGATTTTTATCCTTTTCCATTTTACTATATTCATCTTTAATATATTCTTCTAATTTTATTGATTTATTGAATCCCCAGCCGATGAACATAAAATTAAAAGAGAATAAAAGCAAAAAATATTAATAAGAAATGCTAATAAAATATATGGCAGAAAAGGAAATAAAGACGACATACCGAATAAAAGATAGAATCAAGAGATTTGCATTTGGCACTGTTCTAGCTGCAGGACTTATGTTTCCTTCATATTCACAAGAAACGATAGGTACGAGCTCTACTACCGTTGATAATTTAAGCTCGTATACTTCTTCACAAGACACAAATATGAATGAAGATATTTTTTTCAATATTAGCAGCTTGGATTTTGATGAATCCCACCATAACCATCTTCTCTTTTCCCACATTTCCGACTTGAAATGGAAGTATTATATCAATGACAAAGAAATAGAGGATTTAACTTCTCAAATTAAGGAGGCCGTATATCACTGTAAATATAAGAGACTTCCCGAGTTAATGGAAAAAGTTGAAGAGAGAATCGGAAAGGAAAAAAACGAAAGAATAATTGAGGCGTTAAAGGTTTTACAAATGCGCACTTTTGTATTTAGATTGAAAAATGATATATATAAGAAGAAAGATGAATTGACCCCTGAATTAGAAAAAAAGGATAGACTAATTCGTCATATGGATTGGATTAGATCTGTTTTGACCATTTCAGAGGTAGTAAAACCTGCAATGGAATATAATGTTTCATTTTCATATAGAAAGTGGTATTATGAATTCTACTTTCGTATGTTGTACAGGGCAATCAGTGATCTATTGTATAATGTAGGACTTACAAACTATGCCGTTAGCAATGTCAGGGAGCTTTCTACTCCTTGCTTTCTTCGAGATAACGTATTCAGAGATTTTGCAGACGAGAAGAGTTTTATTATAATTGCAAATGAAGCAAAGGAGCATCTAGCTCGAATAGAAGGTACACTTCTTAATTCAATCCAAAAAGAAGGAAATGATGCCAAGAAAATCAATAAAGTCCATCATGGAATCCAAAAAGAATTTATAAAGAACTTACCTTATAGTAAGGTATCAGATTTCTTAAAATATAATAAGGATTTATCAGATGATGAGTGGAATAAACTTTGGGGACACAAATCAATGAAACTAGATGAGGGAGTCAGATTTATTAGTGATCTTATTAGAAAATTGATTGATAAAAGAATAGAAATATCAACAGCAATGCTTCCATTTTATCAAAAGTATATTGATAAGGCAGCAGAAGTTTGCAAAGGTCAACCATTATTGAAAGAACTTCAACAGCAATGGGACAAGGAAAGGGAGCATCTTGAAGAGTTGGCAGATAAATTACTTAAAGGTGAATCCGTAGAGTTCAAAGACGATGAAGAGGCAGAAAAAGTAATGCGGATTGCAGAAGAGAAAATGAAAAGGCAAAAATTTTTTGGCCGGTGATTAATTCAATTTTTATTCCTTACTTTTAGTAAATTCCATATTTACTTTCTTTTCTTCCTCACCTCCCCAGAAAGCATCATTGAATTTTTTCATTTCTTTTTCAGAATAAGTCGGAGGCTCACGCCATTTTTCATTCCAACCGTTTTCTTCGCCTACTCTTTTAATATACATGGCAAGACTGCTGTTACTAAATGCAGTGAACGCTTGAAATATATCATTCGCTTGAGTTAGGTGTTGAGAGTTAATAGGGTCATCCCTATTAGATGTATATTTAATTTCTTCTACAGGTAATTTAGAAATAGAATCAATATGTCCGTACTCTAAATAAGGATGCTCATTAAACATTTTGGTATGTTCTTCTAAAATTGTTTTGTATTCTTTATAATTTTTATCTATCTCATATTTCTTGTTGGTATCCTCTAAGTTTGATGTTATGTTTTTAAGTTTGTTTATCTGATTTTCTAGTTCTTTTCTTTCGTCAGGAGGCGTTTTAGAATCGTTTATTATCGCTTGTTTTTTACTTATTTCATCATTTAAAGTCTCAATTGAGTTTGTTAGTGATTCCTTCACTGTTTTGAGAGATTCAAATTCATTACGAATCTCTCCAACCATTGTTGGTTCCTTCCCTTCTAATTTATTTACTTTTCGCCATTCTTCCAATAGTTGTTTCTTTACATCTGGATCGTTTGAACTGACAGCTGCATTATAAAGTGTTTTATTGACATCCTTTGTCAAGCTTTCTATCTCTACCTCTTTACTTTTCTTGATTACAGAATTAAGTGATTCGGTATAAGTTTTCCAATAATTTGCATTTATATCACTTATCTCTCTCGCGATACTGTCGGGACTGAAGATATTATTATTTTGATTTATATCTTTTAACAGGCTTAATGTGTTTGTTCTATTTTCTATTTCTTTTCTATAATCACTTAAATTATTATATTCTGTTCTTAAAGATGCGAGCTTCGTATCGTCTCTAGGTACTTTGCCTTCTAGATTTTGAATCTCATTTCTTAAAGTATCAATCCTTTCTTTCATGAGATAATTAACTTTTTCAATTTCATCTTTTCCTACTGCATTTTGCAAATACGGTTTTAAGCTTTCATAACCATACGTCTTAATTACGGCATCTCTTATTTGATCACGATTCATCCCACCTTTTCCTTCGCTTGTTAAGAAATTATCCAAATCTTTCTTGTTTCCAAAGTAATTGAGCGCATATCCTATTCCTGCTTCATTTATGATGTATTCAAATACCTTTCGTTGTTCTTTATTGCCTTCAGTTTTATCATATACTTCTTTGATGTATTTGTAATCATTCTCTTTTATGGCTTTTGCTAAATCTTTAGGAATTCCATATTCATTTGCAACTAATCCAAGCGATCGTGCCAATTCATGCTCTGTCATTTCTATTCCAAGGCGCTTATAAAATTCATTTCCTGAGATTACACCGCGTTGTATATAATAAGCGATTTCTTGTTTTTCTAAAGGTGGTAATAGATCGTAAGTTCTTCCAGTCGGAATCGAAGGCATTATTTTGTTAAGCATTTCATTTCTATTGTTTTCCATTTTGTTAATCAGTTTTTCCGCTTTTGTATAGTCTCCACTTCTAAGTAGATTAACAAGTTGATCTAAATTCTTAGCTGTTTTTGGAGTCGTATTTTGCATTTCTTCTGCTGTAGGGAATAATTTATTGGCAATTTTCTCATCTATTTGTTTTTCACCTATCTTACCTTTCATTTTATCTATAAGTTCGATTTCTGTTTTTAACGTATTAACGTTAAGAATTCCTAACCTGGTGAATTCGCTTTGGATGCTTTTTGGTATATATCCTGCATTCAAAAATTTCTCAAGCAGAAACTTCTTTGCCTCTGGAGTTAATCCATTCTCATCAACTAATTTTATATTCTTCTTTTTCAGTTCTTCTATTTCCTCTTTAGTTAATTTGAAAGTTTTTGTTATGTCCTCTGTAGTTTTCTCGATTTCATCTTTATTTAATCTATTTATAGGTCTTTGTCTTTCCATTGCCACTGCCATACCATGTGCATATATCCATGGTTTGTATCCCAATCTAGACATTGCCTGCAATAATGATGCGGTTAAAATCTCGCCAAAACGGAATTTTTCTATGTCTTTTATGTTATATCTGTCTCTAAGTGCCTTGTATTCTTCTTGGCTTAATCCCTTTATTAACATTTTAGGTCTAAATTTTACTTCTTCTTTTTCAATTCCAAGCTCTGCTTCTTTCTTTTCCTTTTCTTTAATTTCTTTTATAGATAATCTCCTTCCTACCTTGTCTAAAAGTGTTGCAGCCTGCATTCTTACTTTAGCGGCCTCTTCTTTCTTTCCTTGTTTTTCAAGTTCTTCAGCCTTCTTCTCTAAACTTTCTAATCCTTTTCTCATCGCTTTTCGTTTTTCATATTCGAGCACACTTTTTAGAACACCAGCTGCAGTTCCAGCTAGTGCTGTGCCAACAGTTGTTTTAGCCCTAGTTGTAACTCTTCCAGGCTGAATTCTTGGCGCTTTAAACGCAACTCTTGAAAAGTCAAATAAACCAAACGGATTCTTTCCAGATGCAAACATCGCAGCAACAAGAAGAGCAAATATTATGAAAAGAGGAGCACAAGCAGTCATGCTTATGATTGGAAGCACACCTGGGACATACCGCTCTGTTTTCACACTTCCCATCAATGGTTCTTTTGGTTTCGGTGTAAATGTAGCAGTTATTGAATATGAGATCTTTCTTGGGTCAGTTACATTTTCAAGAAGTGGGGGTTGAGTAAAAATCGTGAAGGAAATAGTTCCGTTTTCACTTGTATTTATTGGAAACGGAGCTGGTTCATCTGAAAGAACAAAGTCACCAGCTGCATTTTTTGTTACAAATTTGCTTCCAAGTACGAGTTCTATTAGAACCTGCTTATTTGCGAGAGGTATTCTATTTTGCGTTTTTCTATCGATTGCATTAAGTTGTATATTAACATCGATTGTATTATCAGTTATACCTATAGGTATATTTATCGGATGCCTTGAATGTTCGATTGTTATTTCTGTTGGGTTCTTATCTATTGGACAGATGTTTACAGCATAAAGAGAAGAAGATAAGAAAGAGAGAAAAGTTAAAATAAGTACATAAAGCAAAATATGGTCAAAGGCAAGTTCCATTTTCGTAATCAATTTTTTCATCATTCTTTCCCTATTATTTTGTACTATCTACATATATATATCTAATTTTAAATTCTTTTCTTTTAATAATAATTGATGTTAAGTTTATATACCATCCTCCCCAGTCTATTTAAAAAAATAAAGCCATATGTGATTTTGCTATTTTTATTTTTCAGTTTACTTTCTATTTCTTATGCGCAGATTTCAGATTCAGAAGGTGAACGATTATTAGGTATCGCCATTCCAAACTGGCTCCCAGTACTAGGAATTGTGGCTTTGATCGGATTTCTTTTAGCAGGAATAGGTTTCATGTTAGGAAAGGCATTCAGTCTTCCGAAACTGGAAACATGGGCAAAGTCAGAATTATATGAAGTATCTGCCAGTTTATTTTTAGTTCTTATACTATTAATAGCAGTGGGTGTAATAGATAATATCTATGTTGCAGTCACAGGTTATACGCCAATGCACGCATCCACTAATTTTTTGGATTCGATAGCCAACGAACTAATGGATGCTTATCTTGATACTATTCGCTTGGGATATGCACTTGGATTATTATCTGGTCCACCACCACAATATAATCTGGTTACTAAGATTGCAGGTGATAATAAAGGCGGTGATACAGAACAGCCAGGAACCAAATTTAGACTTATGGTAATTGGATTAGATATGTTTACAATGAAAATAGGCAATCCATTTGCAGGTGTGGATGTTTTTAATTCTCATATGGGTATGATTCAATCAGTTTCACTTTTTGCTCTGATAGTGTCTCTTTTTTCTAATGCAATTCTTAATTTTGTATGGAAGATTGCACTTCCTGTCTTAATTCCATTTGGTTTATTTTTAAACTTCTTTACAATCACTAGAAAAATGGGTAGAACTCTTATCGCCTTTGGTATTGGTCTTTATATCTTCGTACCTCTTTCAATTATTATCTTTCAAACAATGTATAATTCTGCATTTCAACCCAATACAGCGATTCCTCACATAAACAAACCCGGGAAGGTGGATGTTTTTGTTAATACAATTAAATGGTACGCAATAGTTGATTTTCTAGGTCATCTTGCTATAGGAGTAATAAGTGGCATCTTGAACGTAGGTACACAGGGTCCATTTAGCTATATACCATTTTGTATTACATCTGGAGTGTCATATTCATCAATATGTGGTATATTCGCTCCAGTCTGTGCACCCATATTTATATTGATCTGTGACGTCATAAAAGCATTATTCAATGAGCCAGCATCTATTGATTTGATGGAGAAGGTTGAAGCTGGATTTAATGCAATACGAATTACTTGGATAAGTACTATCACAGGTACAAATGTAGCTCCATATATTGGAACCATCTCTCTACCTAGCATAGTTGCTATACCTGGATTATTAGAGCAAGCTATAGAAGTAGTATCCTCTCCACCTGTAACACCTGCCTTTGCAACATTAATATCTAATTATGTATCAGCTATTGCACAGTCTATTTCAAACATTGCATTATTGGGCGCATATGTTGCATTAAATAAAGATCTTGCACCTTATATCGTAGATATGATGTTGAACTATCTCCCTTACATTCTTCAATATGTAGTTCCCTTTATTTTCTTACCATTTATTATTCTTATAGTTGTAGTCACTGGAATTAGATCTATTTCACCTGCGATTGGTGGAGAAGTGCAGATTCTTGGAGTAGCGGAACTTGTATGACCTGCTAAAGGAGTTGAATATTCATGACATTCAGTGAAATACCAACATGTTTAGGTACTTGCACTTTATCATCAGATTACTTAAATTGGATGCCTACAATCGGTGCTCTGATATTTATCGTTCTTCTAGCATTGGCTATAGGTTTCATGATTTCAAGATTTTTGAATAGGCGTGATTGGGAAGCAATGGTAAGACTTGAGCTCTATCATCTTTCTGTTGCAGTTATCTGGATTTCAATCATAGCTATTGTTGCTAACCTTACCTGCTCGCTTTCCTGCTCAATTACGAATGATGAGAGCCCATTCACATCTGCAATAAACTATGCAGGTAGAGTAAGCAATCAAATTGCAGACATATCACAAGGATTGTATAACAAGGCAAAGGAAATCAGAATTTATTCCGCAGAGGTAAAGGACTATGAAGCACTTTTTTATTCACCGTTAGTAGGATGCAATGAAGTCGCAAACGTTTATGAGAATTTTGCAGTACTTCTTACACCATTTGTTGCCAGCCTTATGATTCAGCAATACGCCCTTATCTTTATTTCAATAATAGCATTTCAGTATCTACTACCCATAGGAATAGTATTACGCATTATACCTGGAATGAAAGATACAGCTGCTTATATAATTGGAATCGCGTTTGCATTTTATATCGTTTTTCCACTTACTTATATAATTGCAGAGAAATCAACAGAGGGTTTTGTTACTTCACGAATTAGTACTGAATTTGATTCCACTTGCTTACAAGTAAGTGAGATGCGGGAGATAATGCAAAACATAGGTTTGATTCTACCGCAGGCAGTATTCTTTCCTGCACTGAGCAGTATCATTACAATTGCAAGTGCAAGAGCATTGAGTGAAATATTTAAATATGATTTCGCAGAATTAAAGGGAGAATAATGAAAAGGCTTATTATATTAAACGATAAAACTGGGGATAAAAACGGAATCTGCATTAATCTTGCTAGTTTCAAAAGTCTTCATTTTGTATTGTTAGTATTATCTTTATCTATTTTCCTTTCATCTGTTGCATTCGCACAGACAGGAGCAAATGTTGGAAGAGTATTCGGTTTTTCAACAAATATAGATTGGCTGTTTGTTTCTTATTTTGTAATGCTGATTGTAATTTTACTTTTGGGAATTGCATTTATGATTTCAAGGGTCTTTGCATTGCGTGAACTGGAAGCATGGACAAAGGAAGAAGCCATGAATGTGGTTCTTTCAATTGCAATTCTCTTTTTGTTCACTGCTTTCGTTGGAATAGTTGAGAGTCTGGCTTCTTCACTTGCAAAAGACATTCTTTCTTCCACTGCCGCAGATGGAAGCATTCAATATTGGAGTTATGTTAGCAGCACAGGAAGATGGAATCTTATAACTACTAGTTCGCCTTCTTGTGAATATCCATGTCATATCTATATTGCTAGAGGTTTCCTTGGTTCATTATACGAGCGATATGGTCAGGTTATAAAACAGCTTTCTAAATCATATTTCGTTGGGAAGTTATATGAAGGATTATCAGTCGGATCTTCAGTCCAAGTAACTCTATTTGGAAAACAAATTACATTTTCATTTGGAATCGGCGCTTTTCCAGAATATCTTTCCTACAACAAAATAATAGAGATAATACTTTTAGAGTATCTTAAAATAATAACTGCAGTTAAAATACAGGAATTTGCATTAGTATATCTAACTTCTCTTTCAGGATTATTGTTTGTTATAGGTATAGTTTCAAGGTCATTTTGGTTTTTAAGAAAATTTGGCGGACTTATGATTGCTCTTGGAATTGGAATTTACATCTTTGTTCCATTGATGTATGTTTTAGCATGGTATAGCATAGATAGGTCAACCGTTACTTTAGGTGAACCGCAATTTCCAGAAATAGATGTAACTGCATTTTCGATATCTGATCCAGCTACAATCTTTGGGCCTTTACTTGGATCCACATCGTCATTTACAAATATAGAACATTTATACAGTGAATATGATGGTTCAAGACTAGTGAAATTAGGTTTATTTGATGCACTTGGAAGGGCATATCTATCAGTAATCATACTTCCAATTCTCGCAATATTTGTGACCTTAGGGTTTGTAAGACACTTCTCACCTATGATCGGTGGAGATCCAGAGATTGCTGGACTAACGAGGATTATTTAGTAAATTAGGAGATTTGTATGTCAATTATAGGTTTTGATATTAAAAATATTAAAAATCAGGATAATAGGTTAGCAAAGTCAAAAGGAACATTGCTTCTATTTTTGATATCTCTAGTTGTAATCAGCCCAGTTTCATTTGCAGCACAATGCGGTTTTGGCTCGTACATAAAGAATGGTATTTGTGTTCCTGATGTATTAGTCAATCTCTCTGTTATTCTAATGCTGACAATGATTAGTATAGTTGCATTGCTTTATGGACTTGGAATGTTTTTAGAGAATCCTAGCCTGATAAATAAATCAAAAGAGATTCTTTTTCAAGTATTGGGAACTGCGGTTATTCTCATGATCTATTTAGGACTTCTTAGTACTTTAGATAAATTTTCACCTGCGTTGCTTAAGACAAATTGGGTCAATCCACTTCAAGAGAGCCAAAGAAGCATAAGTTCAACAAGCTGGGTAAGTCTTCAGGCACACGTATTAAATTATGTATCATGTTTAATAGGGTATACAAAGAAGGCATCTGCTTATTTAATAAAATTCATTGGCGTGTTTTCAGTTCCTATTAGCTCATCTTTGTCTATATCGATAGGTCAATATAATCAATACTTTCCGCTCTTTCCAACAGGTGGCGGATTTATCGGATTTGGTTCGCTTGCAATGGGGGTTATCGGTTCGGTTTTGATGCAGCTTACGCTCCAATCAGTGTTTCTTTCATCAGAATTTCAATTAGGGTTGTTTAATGTTCTGCTTCCTTTAGGTCTGATCTTTCGTACAATTCCATACACAAGGGGTGCAGGATCAGCTTTGATTGCAATTGTGTTTGGATTTACTATCTTTCTTCCATTCTTTTATTTAGTTATAGAAGATATAGGTTTCTATATTCTTAATGGAACAGACGTTTGCAAAGCAGATATTGATACTAGCTTTTTAAGTGTACTTATTCATTCAATTTCCTTGGGTGTACGGGGGGCGGTTTCGGAGGATCTGCTTTCTCTACTAAAGCATGAATTATCATCTTCAAAAACTACTGAGATGCTAAATATTATATTAGTTCAAGCAACAGTTCTTCCATTAATGGCATATTTAATAACATTGAATGTGATAAGAAGGCTTGCAGAGTTGATGGGCGGAGAAATAGATCTGAGCACATTGGTGCGGTTGATATAATGATTGTTAGGTTGATATAATGATTAATAAGGAGATATATATTTAATCAATATATACTGTATACATTATGAATTTGATATGTAATTTGGTGTTTCGATGAAAATTAAAGAGTTCATTTATCATAAATTAATTAATCACAATAAGTCTGATAAAAAAAATTACAGCTATAAATTAAACATTCATTTATTTGCATCTGCAATTACATTTTTACTCTTATTATTACCATTTATTTTTGCACAGTCACAACAGCCGACAGAACAAACTGTTCCTAAAGGTTGCGAGGTAGCTCTACAATTAGACTTCGGCAACCAAAGTACAAGCAATCCGATTGGAGTTGAACAAAATTGGAAATCATTGTCTTTGATTGGACTTTTAGCATCATTTGCTCTATTATCTATCATGTTTCTTATAGCAAAGGCTTTGGATGCTTCATCTTTGCTTGCAAGAGTTAAAACAGACATCATCCAAATCTTTGTTACTGCAATTATGCTTGGAGTTCTTTATAGTGTTATATTGGTATTTTGTTCTGTGGATCTGACTCAATTCGGTTTTGCAGATGCATCATTTTTTGATACTGCTGGAAAATATTTTGATTATGCAGAATCCCTTGCTCTTTCAGCATATTTAAAGATGATGAATTCTATAATGTATATATCTGCTCTAAGTAGGATATCCGTAAACGCACCTTCATTCCTTCCACTAGGAAATTTTGTAAAGATAGGGTTATACACTAACTTGCTTTCCGGTACAAGTGTTGCCTTGGGTGGTTTAAATTGGTTTTCAAGCCTTATCATGCTTTCTATATCTCTTTTGCACGGATATAAAGTGGTTTTATATTCAATTCAAACATATTTTCTCAATCTTTTATTACCAGTTGGAGTTGTCTTAAGATGTTTTTCTCCCACACGTGATCTTGGCGGAGCATTTATTGCTTTGGCTTTGGGTTTGTGGTTCTTTTATCCAATATTATTTTCATTTTCTTATATGATAATAAACTCCCCACAACCAGTTTCTCCCCCACAGTTGGATTGGGAGTCATCAATAACTGTTACAATCCTTGCGTTAGGTCCGCTTACAATTGTACCTCTCTTAGGTGGTGGAGCATTTCTGTTGGTTCTTTCAGGCTCTTTGAATACTGCAGTTGATATGTTCAATTCAGGCTATATTGAGGTAGGTAAAACATTGTTGCCTGTCTTTCTGCTTCCAGCAATAAATTGGATTATTTTAGTAGCAATCGTTAGAGAACTGAGTCGTGCATTTGGACAGGAAGTTGATATCTCAGGTTTGGCTAGAATGATATAAACAATACAAATGAAGAGTATAGGTTATAAATTGATGACAAAATGATACAAGTGTGAGATGGTATATTAATATAAATAATGGTGTAATAATGGCATAAATATTTAATTTAATTTGTATTTATTCATAAATTCATAAATATAATTTAATCATAATATAATTTAAAATATAATTTAAATCTATAATCAGAGTATTATTCATAGTATAAGTGAGCGTATGAAAATAACAGTTAATAAATTCAAAAAGGAAGAAGTAAAAGCAACAAAGTTCATGCATAGATTTTCCTATTTTGTTTTATTCATTTTATTTTTAATAATTCTTTCAAATTTCATCTACGCTCGTTCCTGCACTTCTCATTTGGATTGTCCGCAGGGTCAAATCTGTGATAATAATACATGCAGGGACTGCATTACAAGTGCAGAATGTTGGAGTAAAAAAACACTTCTTAAATCTACACCTGCGGGTGGATTATCACCTTGGTTTGTAGTCTCAACTATTGTTCTGCTGATTGCATTTCTTGGCGTTGCAATATTTTATATGATTGCATATGCATTTCAATCTGATCAATTTAAGAGAATTGCATTTGCAGAACTAATGCAGGTCTTAGCATCAGCCCTTCTTATAGCATTCCTTTTTGGCTTTGAAACATTTGAAACAGACATGCTAACAAAATTAGAGGGCACATCTAGGACGATTACAGCCGCATTGGTTCTTAATTCTTCTGGTGGTTCGGTTCAAGCAGGGGCTTTATCGGGCCAAATCCAAATAAGCCCGTTTGATGTATCTCTTGCGTTTATGAGAAACATGCTAGACTGTGCAAAGCAACAAATGAAAACAGAGTATGACAAAGCAAAAACATATTCCAAGTTAATGACAATGTATTTGGGAATCATTATTGAGCTAAGTAAAAAAAAGGATCTGAGTCTGCCACTTCCAAATCCATTTGCATTTGTGAAATCTTGGGCAATCACAGCTGCAAAGGCAGATTATAATATGAATGAGTTAGCATGGCTTTCACTTTTCTTATATGCACAGATTGCAGTTTTAAAGTTTATTGAAACTTCTTTATTTACACTCTTCTTACCAATCGGTTTGATACTGCGTTCATTTCCACCAACAAGGGGTGCAGGAGCAGTATTGGTGGCGATTGCAATCGGATTTTATTTTGTTTATCCATTAGTTTATACTCTTCTTTACGTAGGTGGGCCAAGACAGATTGAGGGTTGTAATTTGCAGATTCAATTAAGCCCTGAGATGGTAGAAAAATCCTGTCCAGTCAATATTGGTGCAACCGAATCCATATTAACATCTGGAGCAGAGGATTTTGCGCAGTTAGATGCATCTACACTTAAGATACAAGCAGGCATGAATTCTATGAGATTTATGGCATTTGTTTATATGTTAATCTCTCTTGGAGTTACTTTCATATTTATCCGTTCTCTCTCAAGCATTTTGGGAGCTGATATATCTGAGATCGGAAGGACAATGTTTAGAATGTTATGACAACAGTTGTTAGAGATTAGATAATTCGCGATAATTACTTACTAAAAATTAAGTGATGATCGAATGGTGATTTTATGGATGAAAAATCAAAGAAAAGCAAAAAAATTAAAGAAAAATTAGCTAAAGAAGATGCAAATACAGCAAAATCAGATTTCATAAGGCATTTTGTCTTTTATCTTGCAATTATAGTTGGATTATTTATAATCGCATATATTTTGTCAATCTTACCAAGTTTTCTTTCTAAAAATGTCAAGTCTTCATCATATTTGAACGTTTCCAGTTCTATTCAACAATCAAATTATTCCTATCTTTCTGAATGCGATTCACCAATTACCAAAGACAGTGTGAAGTACAATGTAAGATATGATTGGTATGTTTATGGAACTAACAGCTCTTTGATTGAGATAGGTTATATAGATTATAAGACAGAAAGAAAGGAGAGCCATGCTAGCGGTATCGGTTATGTTAGAAAAATTACTTATTTTATGAATCTTTCCCAATTTTATGAAATTTCATCAAATAATTCATCAAATAATTCTAACACATCCACAGCAGATTTCGAGCAAACAGTTTCAGAAATAACAATGCTCTATAATTATGATTCAAACTTTAATTGTCTTAACGCATCATATATATTTTCAGTACAAGGTAAGGAATACCCTCAATCAGCAGATTGCATGCCTGCAGACATTCCAACAAGAATCTGCATGGAAAGCCTAATTGATTTGAATAGAACATCGAATATGAATACAGAGGCTGGAAGCTTTAATGTTAAGGAATATCTGTTAAGATCATATGAACAGCCTACAAATTATCCTTCTCAATCAACTTCTGTTTCGGAAACAAAGATAGCAATTTCAGATCTTCCATTCCCAATAACTATTTCAAGCGAAGGCATGGAATTGAGATTAAGTAGCTATGAGAAGATTGAGTAATAGTCATATGAACAATTTAAATATATTTTTTATAATTATCTATAATCAAATAAACACTTAAAAGGTGAATAAGTGAAATTGGATAAAAAACAGGAAATAAAGCAAAAAACA
>JAVZCX010000004.1:28065-39996 GCA_038874185.1 Candidatus Micrarchaeia archaeon | reverse complement strand
GTTCTGATATATTCAGAACTGGTTTAGGATAACTGTAGGTCCGGAGTTCAAATCTCCGCCGGCCCACTTAAAGGTTTCAAAATGAACAAGAGAGAGCTGGTTCTTGAGAGAATAGAATGGCTTCTTGGACTTGCAGAGAAATATGCAAAGACGAAAGAAGAAAGAACGAAAAGATATGTATCTCTTGCAAGGAAGCTCTCTTCAAGATACAGGGTTGCTATTCCGAAAAGATTTAAAAAAAGAATATGCAAGATATGTAATATAATATGGATTCCAGGATATAACGTTAAAATAAAATTAAGCAAGCGAAGCAAATCCGTTGAATATGTGTGCTCATGCGGATCTGTGCGGCGCTTTGGATATGCTAAAAAGAGGGATTGAAATGATTACTGCGTTTGATGTAGAGCCGAATAAACTGATAAAAGGAGTTGCTCAGAAGCTCAAACAGGATGGAATGGTTGCTCCACCTGAATGGATGGTTTATGTAAAGACAGGACCTCATAGGGAAAGAGTCCCACAAGATGAAGACTTCTGGTATGTAAGGTGCGCATCTATATTGAGGGCTCTTTATATTGACGGTCCGATGGGTGTCAGCGTTCTTAGAGAAAGATTTGGAGGAAAGCCGGGAAGCAGAAGCGGGAGAATGCATGCTACTAAAGCCGGTGGTTCCATCATCAGAAAGGCATTGCAACAGCTTGAAAAGGCAAACTTGATAACAAAAGACAAAAAAGGAAGGTATATTTCAAAGAAAGGAATCTCTCTACTTAACAGCGTAGCAAAGCAGGTCTCAAAGCAGTAAGAAGGTGAGGGATTGGACGAAGATAAAGTTCTGGCTGCGCAACAGGCTGAACTTCAGCTCAAAAAAACATTGAGCGTTATTCTGGAAGAAAATGCCTATGCTCGCCTTATGAACGTAAGGCTTTCTAACCAGGAGCTTTATCTCAAAGTTGCGAATGCTTTGATCCATTATTATCAAAAGATAAGAAGACGAATAACTGAAAAAGAGTTGTTAACGATAATAAACATGAATCTGGCTGTTTCAAAGCAGCCTGAAACTAAAATTCATATAAGGAGGAAATAATATGGGAAGCAAAAAAACTGCTCAAAAGAAAAGAAGATTGGTCAGTGCGGCTAAGTCAGCAAGACCTGTTCCGATCTTTGTGAGATTAAAGACTGGAAGAAGAGTTAACACCTCTCCTTCAAGAAGACATTGGAGAAGTCAAAAACTTAGAGCCAGAGAGAAAGAATAGGTGATCATATGGAAAGAATAATGGTTGTAAATCTTAAGAAAGCTTATGAAAAACCAAGAACTAAAAGAAGACAAGTTGCAATTAAATTGCTCAGAGAGATTGCAGCAAGACATTCTAAATCAGATTACTTTAATGTTAAGATAGATAACAGCGTTACAAAAGAGATATACAAAAATGGAAGCAGATTCCCACTTAAGAGAATAAAGGTAAAAATGACGAAAGATGAAAAAACAGGAATAGTAATGGTGACTCTTCCAGAGACCGAAATGAAGAAGGAAAAGATTGAACAAAAAGAAAAAAAAGGCGAGAAAAAGGAACAAAAAAAGGAAGAGAAAAAGAAAGAATAATTTCGTGAGAAAAATGATAGGCAAACAACAAAGAATAGGCTTCTATGGTAATCCATACATAGGCCTGTTCATGAAAAGCAATTCGAAAATCACCCTGATGCCAATCAACAAACCTGAAAAATTCTCTAGAGTATGTGAAGTACTCGGAACTGAAGATATTACTATAAATGTATTTGGAAGTCCGTTAACCGGGCTTTATTCAATCATGAACGACAATGGAGTGTTGTTTTCAAAAGTAATCCTAGCTGAAGAATTGGCATTGGCAAGGAAAAAAATCAAGGAAGCTGGAATCGACATCAACATTGGTGTATTGGAAACAGAGTTCACTGCAGTAGCTAACAACTTCGTTGTAAACAATAATAAATGCATCATCAATCCGAAGATTAAAGACAAGAATGTGATAAAAACTGTAAAAGATGTGCTTGGAGTAGAAGTGGAATCTTTGCAGCTGGAAAAATTCAATGTTATCGGAAGTGTTGTTTTTGCTAATGACAACGGATTCGTAGCCCACCCAGGACTTAAGGAGCATGAAATCGATGCGATAGAAGAATTCCTTGGAATAAATGGTGGAGTAGGTACTGCAAATAGTGGGGTTCCCTTCGTATCCCTCTGCCTTGTCGGAAACGATAAGTCTGTAATGTTCGGTGAAACAACAACAGCGTTCGAACAACAAAGAATAATTGATGCGCTTGGATTTATGTAATTAGATAGTTGGTGATTGTTTGGAACAGAATGTTTCAGAAAAGATAGATTATGATACTTTCTTGAAAATTGACTTAAGAACCGCAACTGTGCTTGAGGCTGAAAAGATAGAGGGCTCGGATAAGTTGCTAAAGATGAAAATAGACTTAGGGTACGAACAAAGGCAGCTGGTTGCAGGAATAGCTCAAATGTACAAGCCTGAAGACATCATTGGAAAACAGATAATAGTTGTTGCAAATCTGGAACCTAGGAAGATAAGGGGAGTGGAATCGAATGGAATGATTCTAGCTGTTGAAAGTTCGGAAGGAAAGATAATCCTTATAACAACAAGTGAGAAAGCTGAAAATGGATTAAGAGTGCATTAGGTTTGATATTCAATTATTTCGAAAAAATAAAGGTGAATGATATGAAATTCAGAATAACTGGAACTATAAAAATGAAAAACAAGCAACAGAAATTCAACAAGATACTTGAAGCTGAAAGCGAAAAATTTGCTGTACATAAACTGTATTCAATCATGGGAAACGCCCATGGATTAAGAAGAAAGGACATTGTTATAGACAAGATAGAAAAGATGTAGATTTCAATTAAGTGATTTTATGGCAACTGTTGAAGAACAATTTGAGCAACTTGCTGCTGAGGCCTCATATCACCAGCATTATGCTCATGAGATAGAAAACCAAATGAGGGCTATTGCACAGGTAGAGGCGGAAATCAATAAAACAATAGATGCGCTGCAAGCGCTCAAAGAAAATAATCTCACTCTGTTCAACTTAGGTTCGGGAATATTTGTAAAGGGAGAACTCAAGCAGACTAACAGGCTTCTTATGAACGTAGGCGCCAACATATTTGCAGAGACAAGCATTGAAGATTCGATTAAATTCCTTGAAGGAAAGAAAAAGGAACTTGAAGAAGCAAAGAATGATCTGATAAAGAGCATGGAAGCTATATCGAATAGACTGAAAGAGATAGACATCGAAGCAAGGCGAATAATGAAGGAACAAAAAGAAAGCGAATGAAGCGGCTGCATGTTTTGATCAGGACTAAGCGTCAGTGGTTTTATGTTTGGAATTCTGAAAAAGAAAATCACTGGTCTAGTTGACAATATAGCAAAATCTATTTCTGGTGGAAAAGAAGAGAAAAAAGCGGAAGAAATAAAAGAAGAAATAAGCGAATCAAAGAAAATTGAAGAAGTTGCTGCTCTTGAAACCACCCAAAAGACAAGTGAAATTAAGCATGAAAAACCTGTTTCAGAACAAAATGTTGAAATCAAAAAACCAGCCCATGAAATAAATTACAAGGAAAATATAGGGCAAATAGAGAAAGATCAAGTCGGATTGGAAATCGCAAAAACTGAAGATAAAGACAAAAGCATATTAAAAGAAATAAGTGCAAGACCCGCTGAAAAACAGGTAGAAAAAGAAGAAAAGGAAAAGCTGGAAAAACTCCAGAAAGAAAGCGCAAGTTTGGAGAAAGGCGAAATTAAAGAAGAAATAAAAAAAGAAAAATCCCTCCAGCCGGAATTAAAGGAAGCGGAAATAAAGGTTAAGACTAGTTTTCTCACGAAAGTAAAGTCAATAATAACTCCAGAAGTTACAATAAAAGAAAATGATGTTAAAACAGCGCTTGAGGATTTTGAAATGCAGCTTTTGACAGCGGACGTAGCCCTTCCTGTTGCGGAAGAAATAATCACTGATCTGAGGGACAGGCTCGTGGGAAAAAGTGTTAAATCAAGCAGTGTTGAATCATACATACTAGATTCTATTTACGAATCAATAGAAAAAGTAATAGAACAAGAAAGAATTGATCTCATAAATGAGGTAAAAAGGTATAAAGAAACAACTGGAAAACCATATAAAATACTATTTATAGGCCCAAACGGAGCGGGAAAAACTACGACTATAGCAAAGGTGGCGCATTACTTTAAGAAAAACGGCCTGAAATGCGTTATCTCTGCTTCAGATACATTCAGGGCCGCAGCCATAGAGCAGACAATTGAGCATGCAAAGAAGCTTGAAATCCCCTATATAAAGCACGACTATGGCTCTGACCCTGCTGCAGTTGCATTTGATGCAGTTAAGTATGCTGAGGCAAAAGGCCTGGATCTTGTTTTAATAGACAGCGCAGGAAGGCAAGAGACTAATAGGAACCTGATAGAGCAGCTCAAAAAGATAGAAAGAGTGGTTTCTCCTAATATGAAAGTATTTGTAGGGGAAGGAATAGCGGGAAATGCATTGCTTATTCAGGTTTCAGAGTTTAATGAAGCAATAAAAATTGATGGAGTTATACTTACAAAATTAGATGTTGATGCAAAAGGTGGAACTATAATATCTGTAAAGAAAGCAACTGGAGTTCCGATTTTATTTATGGGCATAGGACAAGAATATGATGATTTAATTCCGTTTGACAAAGACTACATACTTAAAAGAATAATGTCAGAAAATAACTAAAAATAATTAATAAATCATTACTTTTTTTATTAACAAAGACAGCTCTGTATTAGTCAAATTGATAGCCGCATTGCCATAATCCACCTGGACAGCAGAATCCCTGTCCGTTTACAATCTGACAACTGTTTCCACAGCAGCATTCTGTTGAGCTGCTGCATGTTTCTCCTACTCCTTTGCACTGACCTTCAGGAAGACGCAGATCTGCACATTTTATCCCTTCAGCACAGCCAATTGAACATATTATATCTGAAGGACACTGAGTAAATGGCCCTTTATAATTGCAACTCACTAAATTAGAGCCTTCACCTCCATTTCCACCTATCCCTCCGCTTATACCACAGGTACCTGAAGCCTGGCATTCAACGTTCTTACAATCATCATCTGATGAGCATTGGCTTGAACCTGGAATCCCTCCGCAAACACCAAGTTCTAAATCACAGATTCTGCATTGAGTTGCTGAACTGCACTTTTTATCTTTGCAATTCCCAGTCTCTGGATCACACTCCTGGCCTGCTGGGCATATCTTTCCTTCGCATAAATCAACACAATTTCCATTTATGCAAATATGGCCTGCTGGACACTGAACATTGTAACATTGGTCATTTTCACACTTTCCGTTAATGCATATTTGGCCTGCTGGACAGAATACATTCTTGCATGGATCTGAGCACAAACCAGTTGAAGGATCGCAAATTTGACCTTCATCGCAAACAACCCCTTCACATAGATTGACTTGGAGTTTGCAACTTCCATTGATACAAACTTGGTCTGGTGGACATTGAACATTTGCACAAGGATCTCCATAGCAAAAACCATTTTCATAAACGCAACATTCTTTCTTGCTGTCCCAGTATGTATCCTTTGGACAGCAGCCTGTTGCATCACATCCTCCTAGACTTGGAGTTGGACAACCAGTTCTTGTATTGTCAATCAGGCAACTTAAAATGCATGTCCCTAACGCATCTACACAACATTTTTGAGAATCATCCCATCCTAATGAGCCTAAGGGACAGCAATTGTTTGAATCACATGCGTCTAGTCCCTTTATAGGACATGTTACTCTTTTTGGATCAACACTACATATTTCTGCACACTTCCCTGCGTTTGGACCTGAAGTGAACAGACAACATCCCCTTGATTCGCTCCAAACTGTATTAGTCGGGCATTGTGGAGTTGCAGTACATGCACATGTATCTATATTGCAGCATCCGCTTGGACAGTTTAGTGTTTGAGGACAATAGGTGCTGCATGGGACTGAACCAGCTGGACATGGACAGCTACCATCTGGCAAGCAACAATTTCCAGGACAGTTATTGCACTGAACCAATCCCTCCGGACAAGAAGGAAGAGGGCAGATAACGTGAAAATAACAAAGTAAAGCTAAGAGAAGAAAAAGAACTAACGCGCCTAATAATTCAAAGCTGTAGTCTTTTTTTCTCTCTTCTGCCATTTAACCACTAAATAAAAGAAAAAGGATTAAGAATTTAGAGATCTCTTGAAAGATCAATCTCCATTATTACTTCTTCTACTTCTGCCTTCTGTTTCTCAAGAAGCTTCTTTATTCTTTCAATCCTCTTTTGCTGGTATTCTATCATTTTATACTTCTTTATTGCCTTGTTAAAGTGCTCGGTTGAAAGCGTGAAAACTTCTTCCTTATCCATTTCTTTTGCAATATCTTTTAGGATTTCACCGAGAAATTCATTCGCTGCTATTTTCACTTCTGCTCTTATCTGATGTGGCTTTGTCATGTTTTCTTTTAATATTCTTACAACTCTCGCAGTTGGGAAAGGAAGCCTCTCATCTTCTTCTGGAGCAATTTCTGCCTCTCCTTCAACTGGCTCTCTAATCTCCTCCTTCATTTCTTCTTCTGCCATTAGTATCACCGAATATATTTTATCAGAGAAATTTATAAAGCTTAATATACGATGATTATAATGTCCACTATTTTAAATAAGGTGTGTGATTTTATGGCTTATCTGCTGGAAAATTTTGTTATTGAAGAAGATCCTAAAATGATTAAAATGTTAAAGGAAAGAGGATATGGAACTCTTGACAAAGAACAAAGGCTTATTCTTTCTCCATACGAAGCACTGTATTTGTTAGAAAATAAAAGAATAATTGTTGAATCTAAAAACAAAAAAAATGAATTTAAAGATTTAATGAAAGAATTTAGAAAAAAAGAAAAAGATATTGACATCAGATACGCAGTATATTCTGACCTTAGGAATAAAGGGTACGTATTGAAAACAGGATATAAATTCGGCATCCATTTAAGAGTTTATGAAAAAGGAATAAGGCCTGGAGAAGGAAAGAGCAGTTTTTTGATCGAGGTGTTTTCAGATAAGGAATTGATTTCGTTTTTAGAAATTCGGAGATTGCTCAGAATTGCGCAGATCACTAAAAAGAGCCTTATTCTTGCAATTGTTAATGAAAGTATGAAAATTGATTATATGAAGATAAATTCAATAAAATTGTAATTGTTGTGAGATAATATGAGGTTAGAATTCATGGCTAGAAAGGATAAAAACTCGAATTTGGATACATTAAAAAGATTTTTAATACTTAATTAAGTATATAGCTCTAATATTTGACCTTACAAGGGACCTTACAAGGTGAGAATATGCCGAAAGAAGATCCAAAGAAATCAAAGAAACCGAGCGATGAGGAAGAATTAGATGATGAGGAAGAACTTGATGAAGACGAAGAGGAAGAGGAACTGGAAGACGAAGAAGAATTCGAAGACGACTGGACAGAAGATGAAGAAGAATTCGAAGACGAAGACTACTGAATTTAATTTATTTAATTTATTTTATATTTTTATTTTCTAAATTTTATTTTACAACATTTATTTTCAATCTAGTTTGACCTTTTCTATCTTTCTTTCCATCTTAGGAGGTTCTTTTTTTGAAAGGATCTTGAATATGATTACTATAGTTACTATCACCATAAATAAGTATATTAATAATGTCAAATCTAAAACTTGTTCGCCGGAAGGGAGTGAAAGTAGCTCATTCCTTGCATATTGCATGAGCATCATTGAATTCAGGTATTTTCCTGAGGAATACATATCCTTTGCAGAAGAGAGAACGGGCTGAAGTTCTACAACCTTTTTCTTTTCGCTTTCTGAACCTTTGCTAATCTTCTCTTCGAATATCATGCCGGCATCTTTTAATATTTCATTAGCTGCGCTCTTGTATTGGTCCACTAGCTTCTCATAGTATTCAATATCGCTGCTTATATTCTGCATCTTGTAATCTAATTCCTCAAAATCATTAAGGTTAATTATCCTTTCATCTATCTTGTATCCATTAAGCTTGGAATATAAAACATTAAGTTCATTCGACATGGTGTCTGTTGCATTTATCTTTACTAATAGCTCATTTACTGAATCAGGAATGGACTTAATTGGAGAATTCTTGTCTATTGAAAATGCATTAATGATTGCTTGCTTTTTCTTTTTCCACTTGTCAAGAGTTTCTTTTGAAGCCTTTAGCTTATCTTCAAGTTTAGCATTGAGCTGGATTGAATTGTTTTCTATATCTGAGTTAATTTCATTAATCAAATTAAACGCGCTGTTAAGGTTTATTAAAGCAGTATGGTAATCTTGGATTGCTGTTGCAGGTCCGATCAAAGAGACGTGTGATTTTACTTCATTCAACTTCCCTATCTGCTGGGATATATCCATGAACCTACCCAGGCTTACTATTTTTCTTTCGCTCTGGCTAAGCGCATCTAAAACCTTTTTCTCTTTGGAGTATATTGCATTATCAATCTTTGTGGAAGATATCATCCTTTCCAGCTGTGACACTATTGATTTTGCATTAGAAATATCTCCTTTTTGGAGATAATTTCTTGCCGACTGCTCATTAGCTTCGAATTCAGCAATTTGTTTTGCAACCTCCACACTTACATCTGAAATAGAAAGGTTCGTTGCGATGGCGTAGATCTCGCTTGATTTGTTCTTTAATTGTGATATCTGACTGGAGATCTTGTTGAGACGTTCTGTAAGGGATGCATTCTCGATGCGTTGCAACTGGGCTTGTGATATCTCTTTCTTTGCTTTGTCTAATGAATTTATTGCTTCATCATATTTTCCTCTACTTGC
The DNA here is from genome assembly GCA_038874185.1 of Candidatus Micrarchaeia archaeon. GTDB lineage: Archaea > Micrarchaeota > Micrarchaeia > CABMEP01 > CABMEP01 > DTQF01. Next base: position 31,142 of record JAVZCX010000004.1, on the reverse strand, counting down.
ACGATATGCTGCATCCCTTAGGTAAGATGAAACGTCTACTGATTCTGAACTTGACAGATTCTCAATTTCGCTCTTTAACTTTGAGTAATAAGAAACGATATCTGTAGTGGTATATGAAACTGTATAATTCTGATATTCTGATGAAATTATAGGAATAAACCACTTTGCATAATATTTATCGCCAGATCTATAAAACTGGAAATTCTTTGTAATCTGTCCTTTAGAATCGTAAACTCTTATGCTATCTGATTGAATTTCATCTGCAGAACCTATTATCTCCAGCACATAATCAACATTACTTAGATCTTCGTAATTGCTCCTTATCTGGAGGTTATATGATATCTTATTATCTGAGATTGTAAATCCGGATGCAGAATAGTTGATTGGGTTGTTCCTTGTGCAGGTTGCAGTTATAGTCTGCTTTCCAGTCTTAATATCTGAAAGAGAAATTGAAAGATTGGAATATGACTTTACAGTCTGCATCCTATTATTCATAAATACAGAGCACGAGTCAGCAGAATAGGTATCAACCAGGATCAGAGAATTAATGTCGTATGCAGAATTGATGATGTAAGTTATTTTGTCAGTCAGCCTCTCGTTTGTAAGAATCAATCTTTCTGTTTCCTTTGAAACAATGCTGGCTGGCTTCATGTATGATTTTATCTTTAAAAGATAGCTTGTATTTGCATTTACATTGGGGAAGTAAATAGAGACAAAGTCTTTTTCCTTTATTGCATATATCCCTGGAAAATCAGACTCCACAATGCTATTTAACTCATATGGTATCCCTCTTACCTGAACAACAACCTGGGAGTTGCTACCTAGAGATAAATCATTCTTTATTTCTAAATAAGTTGTCATATTCACAAAGGAATCCACTTGAGGGACAGTATCAAACGTTGTCTTTGAAGTGTATTTGTTTGATAAGTATATTGAAAGTAATGATGCCGCATTCTTGTTGAGGTCTTCTAGAACAGCAGAATAGTTTCCTTTGATTGATTTATAACTTCCAAGGCACTTGATTGGACTGAATCCTCCATCCAAGAAATAGGTTTTATCTATTTGATCCAGCTTGGAAACGTATTTGTATGTATCAACATACAATGAAAGAGAGCTGAGAACGGAATAAATCTTTGAGCGCATGGGTGGGAGATCTGAATATGCTAACTCTGCTTTTGAATAGATTCCTTCTTTTGCCTGAATCAAGGAAGAAATGGAATCATCAATGAATGAAATATTGTTGATGCTTATTCCTAGGAGTAATTCCTTGGAATTAAGCAGTTGTGTTTCAGCAGCCACATCGATTCCATCTGCCTGCGCTTTGATTATAGTTGAATTCAATTCATCTAATGCATCTTTCAATGATTTCTTCTTAAGTTCTGTGACATCAGATGCTTTCTTAGATGAAATAAATATTACGTCATCAAGCATTACTGATGCATTGTATAGCTGAACTATTCTTTCTCCTTTGGTTGTATTTGATGGATTGTAATTATTATATATTGAAGATGCTGCTTGATATTTATTATTCAACAAGTCATAAGCTGAAGCTGATGCGATATCATAAACTGGATATTTAGATAGATTATTATATGCATATTCAAGTTTGTACCTTACTTTTTCATTCAACGAAATTAGAACATTATCAGATTCTACCTCAATCTTGTATGAGTTGTTGATTGCAAATTTGGATAGTTCTGTTGCTTTCCTAAACTTCTCAATGCCCTTTGAGTAGTAGAATATTACTTGATCTTCTGTATCTTTGTTTGCTGCATCTAAAAGATTCTTCACACTTATAGACGAACCTGAACCATACAGTAGTTCTTTCATTTGCAGCAAAGAATCTGAAGGTATCACCAAGCCTTCTTGCATTGTTGTTTCTTGTGATGTGTTCAATGCATATGCTACTATTGGTTGATTAACAAGCCAATATTTCTCATTCATTAGAATGTTGTATCTTGTTTGTGCATCAGTGAATTTCTGTGTTGCTTCAGACTTTGCTACATCATAATCAGACCTCAAAGTCGCCCTCGCTTCCTGAATTTCCCTATATAGATCTATTAAGTAATTAAACGCTACAATATATTGAGGAGATGACATCACTGCAATTTCACAGTTCGAAAGCTTGTTCACTCGTTCTAAGCTTACTTTCTTACTGATGTTTCTAACATATATAAAGTAGGCAGAGAAATCTTCAGAATTCAAATCGGATTGTGTTGGTTCGATTTGGTTTTGGTTAGATTTATAGATGAATGACTTTATCTTCTCATTATAGAATTTATAGGCTGAACTTGAGTAATTCGAATATCCTGCACCTTCGTAGTAAAGAGAATCTGCTTGTTGAACAACAAGGTCAAACAATTCATTCAACGCCTCTCCTGAATTTTCATAGGCTGTAGTCTGAAGCTCTAAATATCTGTCAAAGCTAGTAATAATGTCTACTACAAAGTCAAAAAGGTCAGAGACAATAGGTATATCTACTCCCTCGCATTTCAATTCTGCTTTAACCACAAAACTACTTAATTTAATTGGAGATTTCTTAAATCCTTCATAGTCCATGGAAGGTAATATTTCGACTATATTCAACATATTAACGTAAGGAATGTTGAGTAATATTTGATATGTGCAGTTTTTCTTAACAAGGAAATTAAGAAGTTTATTTTTCATGGAGACAACCGCATTATCAGCTGATTCTAATTTTGCTATTATGCTCTTCATTGCGCTTCTCTCTTCAGAAGTTAGAGGAACAATGCTCCGACTTAGATGCATCTGGTTATCTATGCAAAAGTCAGCAACAAAATTATTACAATGTCCAAAACCACCATATTTATCAGGTATTAAACTACAGTCAACAAATGGAAAAACAGAATAAACTCCTTCAACGCTCCTTAGAGACTCGTTTATTGGAACTGCCTCTCTTTGACTTTGTGAAATAATTGGATAACCTGCAAATGTTAATTGAAAGAATAAGATAACTAGGATAAATGATAAAGGAAAAAATGAAAACCTATTCGAATGATTCATAAAGTTAATATAATTGCTAGATATTTAAAATTAACGTTATCTTAAAGAAAAAA
>JAVZCX010000004.1:0-27633 GCA_038874185.1 Candidatus Micrarchaeia archaeon | reverse complement strand
AGAAGAATGGCAAGCTCGAGACGCTTGTAGTCGAACCCAACCCAGACAACCCAACAATGAGAAGAATGAAGAAAGAAGAGGGTTTGATATACATACCATACACAGCGATCTTGGCAGCATCCGACTACGTAATCGTCGACAAGAAAAGCTTCGCATAATTTCTTCTTTTTTAATTCTCTTTTATTTGTTTACTTGAATTGCTTAACTAATTTTTACTATCTTACTATCCCTTGTTTTTTATCACTTGTTTTGTATATTGCCTTATGTCTACATAAAATCAGTTATTGAAGGTTGCGATGAAAATGTTTCCTCATCATTGACATCCACTTCAACTACCTTGTTTCCCTTCCACACTTTATAAGATGCTTTCTTTCCAGGTGGAACTGGAATTCCATATTGGCCTGCTCCTCCAGGTATGTATTTGAATCTATTGTCTCTAAAAGAAGAAATTAATTCTGAAACTTTTTTATCTATCCTTTCCAAATCGTTTATTTCTGCTTTAATCAAGATGTCTATTTCAGTTCCAAAGCTTTCAATATACTTACGCCATATTTCCTGTACTTTTTGAGAATAAGGACTCTTTACATTGTGTGCTATAGCAATTATTTCTGATAACGGAATGATATGAATACATTTTGGTCTATGCTCTGGGTGAATGATTTCTCTCCCATTTGCCAATTCCTCTATTCTTTCTGCCACTCCTTTCTTTATAGGCTTACGGCATACTGGGCATCTCCATTTGAAAGATTCTGCATCTTTAAGAGAATAGAATACCAGACAATTCATGCATCTTGTCCTATGATATTTTCCTTCTCTTGGATCGAATTTTACATTAAGAACCGGTCTCCTTCCTTTCTTTCTCATTATAGCCAGCTTCAATTCTTCAAATGATATTTCCTGCATCTCAAATGAAGTGAATTCTCTTCCCATCTTATTAGGCCATGGGCTATGTGCATCGCTGTTACTTAAGAATGTTATGTCTTTTATTTCCTCTATCCTGTCTGCCATATCTGTATCTGCAGATAAACCCAATTCAAGGAAATAGATTTTGTCTGAATACTTACCATAACAGTCCTTGAACGAATCATATTCCTTATAAAGAGAAGTCCATGGAGTGAATGCATGAGAAGGCCCTATCAAGGCTTCTGCTTCTATTGCGATTTCTGCGATCTCTTCTCCGTTCAGATGAACCTTTGGCCTTCCTTCCGTATCTAAGTCTTTGGTATACTTAGATAAGCGTTCTCTCACTTCCATAACCTTGCTCATTGAAGGGAACAGTAATATATGATGAACTCGATTGGCATCTTCTATTTCTGTTTGAAGTATGAATCTTGTTCCTGAAGAGTGTATGAATGTTCCGTTTTCTTCTGAAAGGCTCCTTTTAATTTCATCTATCCATTTCATATTAAGTATGTCTGCCGTTCCAACTAAGTGAAGCCCTTTTAATTTTGCCTGCTCTCCTATCTTTGCAGGCAGCATGTCATTGGATACTGCGCCTGAATATTTTCCATGAAGATGAAGATCTGCGTTTACAATCATAAAATCAACTAGCATCTAAAAGCAACATATAGTTCTCTATAATTAAATTTAAATACATTCCTTAGAATAGATTACTTATTAATATAGATAATCTGTCAGTGAGCTGATGAAAAGACTAAAATTTGGATTATTATTGATTGTTTTGTTCTCATTTATTTTCATGTCTGGCTGCCTGCAGAAAAACATCTATCCTTCTGAGAAAGAAACGATCCAAAGTGAAAGAAGTGTAGATCTAAATAATGATGGAATCCCGGACGAAATAATATATGTATTCACGCCGAAAGAGATCCAGTCAATAACAATGACAAGAGAAATAATGGTTCAGAAGAACCTTGGGAATGAAGTAACTGTAAAGATAACGCTCATTTCAAAGGCTACAGATAAAATAACTGACATAACCCTTAGGGAAACAATTCCTTCTTCTTTGGCATTAAGCTTAGATAAACTAGAATTCAGTCCAAAATACAGCGAACTTCTTAGATCTGAACCTCCGATCGCTGTGAGCTGGAAATTTACATTCTCTGGAAGCGAGGATGTAGGCAAAACAATTTATTATAAGACAACTGTATTTCAAGAGATAAACAAGGCATGGGTTGAAAAATATGCGCAGTCTGCATATTTAGAGGTAAGCGTAATAGATCCTAAGAATGTCCCGTTCTTTGTAAGTATATCTAAAATAGCAGATGGGATATATAATGTGCTAAAGGCAAATCTTGATTTCTATATTGCCTCTGCAATATATGGAACACTGCTGTTTATAATCGTGTTAATATATCTAGAGATACTTGCCTTATTAGGTGCATATGTAGTTAGCATGGTAAAGAAAACGCCATTGATGACAGAGGTATATAATTTCATCGGCCATGGAAGAAAGGACAACTTAATTTGGATTGCTACTGGAATAGCTTGTATTGTCATTGGAATTGTAATAATCATATTCACCAAAGAAGTTCCAGGCAGCGCAGATATGGAAACTCTTGTCAGGCTAGGATCAAATGTTCCTAAACTATTAGGTGCATTTGCAATATCAATAGGAATAATCTCTCTCTACTATTCATTATTAGATATAATAAAAGGTATGCTGTTTGGAGAAAGATATTACATGACCCCTATGGAAATGGCAAAGGAAAAGATAAAGGAAGCAAGCGCATGGATAGATAAGCTTGAAGATAAGATAATGAGTGCTGCTGAAAACAAAATAGATACTGAAAATGAAGAGATACTTGTGCAGGTTGAAAGAAAGAAGATGGAGAGATACATGCTTGAGCTAACGCCAGAAAATGCTGAACAATACCTTTCCCAGATAAATAAGTCAATAATTGACATTCAAGCTGCAATTGATGGTTTAACAAGTAAAGGAGAAATTTTAGAGAACTGGCCAAAATGGAGAAATCAAATAGATGAACTGCTGAAAACAAACGATAAGATCGAATTAAGCATGCTGGCAGACATACCTTCAAGATGGAGAAAATGGGCTTTGACCCGATACATGTCTGAGCATATTGGTGAATCGCTTACAATCGAAGAGGGAGCATTGAAAAGGATAAAAACAGTTGTAATAGACAAGAATGAAGTAATGCAGGTTCTAAATAGCATTGTAAGCGGAGGAAAGGTTGATGGGGTGGCAGCAGTAAGGAAAGATGGACTTCTTGTTGCTTCAATGATGCCTAAAGAAGTTGATTCCAATCTTATATCTGCTATAGCTGCAAAGGCAATAGCAAATAGTGACATGGCTTCCTTTGAATTTGACAAAGGGCAAAGCAGATACATTTTATTGAAGGGATCAGAAGGAGATTCATTAATTTATAACGGAAGAAACGTTATATTAGTATGCCTCTTGAAGAAAGGAGAAACCCTTGGATTTGTAATATCTGAAGTAAAGAAGGCGGTTGAAAATCTTGATGCTTTACTTGCTTAACAACTATTCTGTAGCATTCTTTTACATGCAAAACAGATAAGAGTTATAAGAACATAAAGCTTAAAGTAAGAAAAACAAAAAGAATGAAGTTGTCATTGATCTTTAAATCTAAAGACTCTATTAATGCTGCCAGAAGGATGATTGGAAATATCCCTATTCCAAGAATTAAAATGGATGGAATGCTTGCTACAACAAAAGCAAGATATGAAATTAAATTCTTGTTCTTAAACAATGATTTCTTTCCCGGTTTGGATGAGAATGCTGCTGAGGCAACATCCCCTACTGTCACAATATATACTCCTGCTATTGATTTGCCAACATCCTGTGTGAATCCTATTAGAAGCATAGCCCCAAGAATAAACCATATGGCGCCCTCGCCATGAAATCTATCTCTCGTGCTCACAAAATCCAGTATTTGATTTAGAATGTCTGAACTTTGAGAATGTGTACGGTTGATAAGATAGAAAATGAATAGTAAAATAAACAAAAGTACAAGAAGCGAGATTTGGATTGGATAAAGAGAATAGATGCTGCTTAAAGTAAGGATAAACATTATAAAAAGCCCGAAAAATAAGTGAAGGAATCCTCGGAACACGTTGCTTGCCTTAGATGCTATTCTTTTTCCAGTATCTTTTTCAAGAAGATTTTCAGATAAGAAATACCATGCAAAACCGAACGCAGAAGCCACAAGAACATCTATCAGATAATGCACTCCTAAATAGATTCTTGAGAAAGCAACAATTAAATAAAACAACAATGATGGTGCGAATAGAAAAGTGCCAAGAGAGAATGGAACTAAAACAGCTGCTGATGCAGTGTGGGTGCTTGGAAAAGATGAAGAAGCAGGACATTCTATCTTATTTATTCCAAGATCTTGCGTGCAAGGCCTATCCTGGGGGTATACTAATTTTATGAATTGAACTGAAGCAATTGTTAAAAGAAGTGCAACAAAAGTAAAGAACACTCTTTTCTTTAATAGAGAAAAATCATGTTCAAATTTCCTTATATCCATGCCAGTGCTTTTTTCTAATCTTTTGAGAGTATTGAATTTTATGAAAATATAAATAAGAGCTAACAAACCAATTGTAAATGGAACTCCGGCCTTATCTATCGCAATACTTATTAGATCTAGAATGGAATTTTGATAGAAAAATAATGCCAAAGAAACCGGATCGCTTAACATTTAATCACAGATAAAATAAATGTAATTTCCTTAAGTGCCAGAGGAGGGGATTGAACCCTCGACCTCCAGATTTCTTAGTCTAAGATCTTGAGTAGAAATCTGACTTATGAGTGTCGCCGAACTGGATAAGGAATCAAGTTCGCTGGCGCTCTACCACTGAGCTACTCTGGCACACTCTAAGATATATAATGAAAAAAGATATATAAAATATACGTGCTTAGAACGGAATTAGACGGTTATAATAATCTAGACAGTTGCCATAATCATAAAGAATATAAATAATGCTTGTTTAAAAAATATATGAAAAATCTTGTCTTTTGCGGAATTGATTTGGCTGCTAAAGAAAAAAATCCAACTGGAATAGCTTTCATTGATCTTAAAGGAAGAGTTATAGAAGAGGCTATAATGTTCTATAATAAAGATATTACCAGATCTGTTTTGAGAATAAAACCAAGAGTGATTGCAATAGATGCACCTCTTTCTTTTCCTATCGATGGCAACATGAGAGAAGAAGAAAGAGCTCTTAGAAAAGAAGGGTATAACGTATTCCCATTCTTTGATTCCATGAAGCTGCTTGCGAAAAGAGGAATAGAAATAGATAAGATGTTGGATGCGTTCACTGTGATAGAGGTTTGTCCTTCTGTCTCTGCAAAGATACTTGGAATACAGAGAGAAAATAATAAGCTGAGAAGGCACGTGGAGGATGCAAAGATTGCTGCCATAACTGCAAAATTATTTTATGAAGGGAAATGCAATCTTATAAGTGGAAGATTTTACATACCTAGAAAAGATAACGGTATAAAATAACAATATGGCAAATGTATGATATAATATGATTGTTAAGAATGGAACATAATAAGTAGATCATAAAGATATTATGAAGATAAAAACGATAGAAAGTATTAAAATAATATAATATAAATGATATTTATGGTAAAGGAAATATTGTTTCCAAAAGAGCTTAAGCCCGAGGAATCAGTTCCTGTAATACTGGAAGGAGTAATCGGAGGAACTGTTGCAGGACTTGGCATGCTGACTCTTGGCGCTTTCTTCTCACCAGAAGTAAGCACTGCTTTGGTAAGCGCTTCTGCGGTTGCAAGCGGTTTCGCAACGACAATTGTTCTCCAGGAAAAGAAAAACTTGGCTAAACAGAACGTTGCTGAAAAAAAGCAGAAGAAAAAGAGATAATACATTCAGAAGTGCATTCAAATTATTCAGAAGTGCATTCAAATTAGTGAATTCAAATTTGAATCTAATTTTAGCTGCATAAGCCTATTGTTAATTCATGGAAATAGTTTACTCTCGTATCTGTTATTCCTAATTCTAGATCAAAATAAACAAGAAGCCTTTTTTGAGTAATTAAAGGAGTGCAAGAGATCGAATTATTGCTTGAGTAGAAAAAATTTCCAAATTTTAGAAATATAATGTGGCCTGTAGATTCTTTCACATAATTAAGATAATCTCTGAGTTCATTTGATATCTGTCCTGTTCTTGCAAATGAAGATAAGTCTGTATGGTACTTTAGCTCTAAAACTTGATAGACATCATTCAGTATTACTGTTTCATACAATGGGACTGTGTTTTGTTTTTGTTGTATTAGTAGATAAAGAGATGCAATTGAGATTAAGAAAAATGTAAATGTGATCAAAGCCTCTAATGTAAATACCACTCCTTTTTTCCACATACCATCACTTGCATCCTTAATCTTGTTTAAACAATATACTAAACTATTTTATACAAACTCTAAGCATTCCTTCTTCGTATTTATGCCAATTAAAATCATTTATCAATACAAGCCGGTTAATACAAAACATCTCATCCTCTTTATCTGCTGCCTTGAATTGTTTAGTAAAATTCCTTAATACGCTTCCATCTTTACTTGACAGCCTCCATGCTATATACTTAAATCCATACTCACTAGTGTTTAATGAAGTTAATTTGCTTGCAAAAGAATCCAAATCTGAAATTGAAATTACATTTGATATAGTTTCTGTGTTTGATTTGTATGCTCCTTCCTTTCTGACAATCTCATTTGAAAAAACTATTAATGAAACAGTTTTCTGCCTTGACTCAAGATTATGTAAAGAAGAAGAAATTGACTGAATAAACATATAAAATATTAATGACATCGTCAGAATTATTATAACTGCGAATGATGCATCTACACTGAATAGTCCTTTTCTGCAGTTTTTCATTTCTATTCTTCTTATCATCTGATCACTCCTATGTATCAAACTATGATAACGGCTTATAAATTGTAAGAAGTCCTACACCTGTTTCCATTAAAGGTATTTTAGATATCTGTGTCATATTTTCCTTCTTGCATATTATTGTCTTGTTGCCTCCTTCTGATATGGAACATCCTTCTATGAATATCTTCATATCTGTAAAGCGGTTGTTTATGAGTCTTTCTGATTCTATTAATTGAAGAGAATTTACCTTGAGGGAAAATTCCTGCCACCCTGCCTTCTCTAAGAATCTAGAGTAATCTAGAGAAGAAACTAGAATAAATATGAAAAGAATATAGACTGCCATTATGAAAATAAATTCCATCGATAATTGACCTTTCATCTAACCACTTTTTGCAAACCTAAATAATCATCCCAAACTATTTCTGTTGATTCTGGAATTATGATTGCAGACGAAATGTTTTCTTTACTGTCATAAGCCATTACTCCATATTTTACATTGATTAGATCATATATTGTGTTTTCTAATATATCTTCTGAAATTCCTTGCATTATTTTTTTAGCTGGTTTTGTTATTGTAGTGGATTGGTTGATTGAAGTTGAAAGGAAAAGACTGCATATATTTTTTACTTCGTTTCCAATAATGACTGTATCGTCTACATTGAATACGTTTAATCTTTGATAGATCTGATTTGAGCCGAAATATTCAGGTTTTCTCCCTTTTATTGTGATCATATCAACTATTTCATTTTCTGAAGGAAATCCACACCAGAACTTCAATGCATAACCTCTCCAATGATAATATGAATGGCTTCCATCACTTGTCAGATCATTAAGTCTATTTACACCATATAAAGAATAAGAAGAATCAAAGACAAGTGAATATTCTGGAAATAGAGTTTTAAGAAAACTTTCCATTATTCTTATCTGTTCTGAATAGATTATTACTCTTTTTACCGCATGCTTTAATTCAAGCTCTCTGCCTGCTCTTTCTTCTAAAATAAAGATTTTATTTTCCAGATAGGAAGTTCTTTCATAAATCATAAGATAAATGGAAAGAACAGACAGAAGATAGGTAAATATGGCGAAAAGGTAAAGAAATGAAAACACTCCTTTTTTATTTTTCACTAAAAATTTCATTGAATTAATGAAACAATAAAAGGTATTTAAATTCTTTTATCATATATAATACATATTATTTTTTAAGAGAAAAGCGGGGTAGGGTAGCCTGGAGTACCCGCTGGATTTTGCAAGTGTAATGCTTGCAGAAGGCGAAGCTCATAACCCAGAAACCGGTGGTTCAAATCCACTCCCCGCTACTTTTTTTATTTTCAATCTATCTCTTCAACTGTTTATATTTATAAATCTAAATATCAATGGTATATTGGGCCCGTAGCTCAACGGATAGAGCGCTTGGCTTCGGACCAAGAGGTTGGGGGTTCGAATCCCCTCGGGCTCGCTTTCAAGGAGAGAGGTAAAATTCTTAAATTATTATAAACAATATTAATTAGGAGAACTTATTCTCTTGTTCATATTCATGCTGTGGTGGTAATAATGAGTGATGTTGCTGAACTTTTTGTAGCAGAGGCATTGAAAACAGATGTAGGAAGAGGAATAGTAAGACTGGATTCAGAAACAATGAACAAGCTTGCATTAACAACAGGAGACATAATTGAAATTAAAGGAAAGAAAACAACTGTTGCTATCGTATGGCCTGCTCATCCTCATGATGAAGGACATAAACTGATAAGAATGGATGGACAGGTAAGGCAGAATGCAGGAGTAGGAATGGGAGATAAGGTTACTATAAAGAAAGTGGAGGCAAAGCCTGCAAAGAAAGTTGTATTCACTCCATACCAGGCAATGAGATTCTCGCCAGGATTTGATGAACTGCTAAAGAGAAGATTAGAAGGAAGGCCTGTAATGAAAGGAGACACTATATTCATAAGCATAATAGGAAGCACTGCATTCCCATTGGTGGTTGCATTGACACAGCCAATTGGAGCAGTGATAATAAATGAAAGAACAATGGTTGAAATAAAGGAAGAACCACTGAAAGAAACCGGAAGGATACCGACTGTTTCATATGAAGACATAGGTGGATTAAAGGAAGAAATAAGAAAGATAAGAGAAATGGTTGAGCTTCCTTTAAGACATCCTGAATTATTTGAAAGGCTTGGAATAGAAGCTCCTAAGGGAGTTCTTATACATGGTTCTCCTGGTACAGGTAAGACGTTGCTTGCTAAGGCAGTAGCAAATGAAAGCGATGCGAATTTCATATATGTTGGAGGACCCGAACTGATATCAAAATTCGTAGGAGAATCTGAAGAAAGATTAAGACAATTGTTCAGAGAGGCGGAAGAGAACGCTCCTTCAATCATTTTCATGGATGAGATTGATGCTATAGCGCCAAAAAGAGAGGAAGCAACTGGAGAAGTTGAGAGAAGAATGGTTTCTCAGCTTCTTGCACTCATGGATGGATTAAAGGCAAGAGGCCAGGTCATAGTTATTGGAGCAACAAACAGGCCAAATGCAATAGATCCTGCCTTAAGAAGACCTGGAAGATTTGATAGAGAGATTGAGATAGGAATTCCAGACAGAGATGCAAGAAAAGAAATCCTTACCATCCATACCAGAAACATGCCTCTAGATAAAGATGTTAATTTTGATTATCTTGCAAATGCAACGCATGGTTATACTGGTGCAGACATCTCATTGCTATGCAAAGAGGCAGCCATGAAGGCGTTAAGAAGAATAATGCCAAAGATAAATCTTGAGGAAGAAACAATTCCAATAGAGATACTTGAAAGCATAACTGTAAAGATGGATGACTTCACAAACGCAATGAGAGAAATCCAGCCGTCAGCATTAAGAGAGGTATTCGTTGAAATACCTAATGTCAGGTGGTCTGACATTGGTGGATTGGATGAAATCAAGCAGAAGCTTAAGGAAGCTGTAGAGCTTCCATTAAAGAATCCAGAGGTATTCCAAAAGATGGGAATAAGAACACCGAAAGGAATCCTTCTTTATGGAGCGCCGGGAACAGGTAAGACATTGCTTGCTAAGGCAGTAGCAACAGAAAGCGAGGCTAACTTCATCTCTATAAAGGGACCTGAAGTTCTTTCAAAATGGGTTGGAGAATCTGAAAGAGCTATAAGAGAACTGTTCAGAAAAGCAAGACTCTCAGCTCCATGCATTATTTTCATTGACGAAATAGATGCAATAGCTCCTGTAAGAGGAGGGGCTGATGAAGGAACAAAGGTAACAGAAAGAATGGTTAATACTTTATTGCTTGAAATGGATGGTGTAGAACAATTAAAGAATATAGTGGTAATAGCAGCAACAAACAGGCCGGACATACTTGATCCAGCTCTTCTAAGGCCCGGAAGATTTGATAATATAATAGAAATTCCATTGCCTGATGAAAAGACAAGACTAGAAATACTTAAAGTTCACACAAAGAGAATGCCTCTTGACAAGGATGTAGATCTAGAGGCTCTTGCAGCCAAGCTTAACAATGCAACAGGTGCAGACATAGAGGGAATAGTGAGAGAGGCAGGAATGAATGCAATAAGAGCAAAGAGAGATAAGGTAAAGATGGCTGATTTTGAAAAGGCAATAACATCCGTAGCTCCGACTGTGAGAAAGGAGCACACTGAAAGAATAAAGAGATTTGAGCAAAACTTAAAAGGAATGTATGTATAATTTAATTGCTTAAGATTTGGCTTAAGCAAATTCAAAATATAATTGGGTGTAAAGATGCTGATAAATGCGTTATGGAAACTGCTTCTTGCATTGACAGCCTTATCTTTAATCATATATGCACTAACTCCAGAGGCAAGCTTAGGATATCTGCTTAAGCTATTTGCACTTAACTGGGGAATATTGATAGTGTATGCAATTGCATGGCCGCATATAAGAGGAGTAAGGAAAGGAGATCCGATTTTTGTAAGAGGAGAACCTATAACATTTTTCTTTGCATTCCCAAATGCAATTGCAATGAGCAATGGAAGACTGAATGGATATATTGAATTAAAGCTTATGGATGGCTCTTTTGGAATAGGAAAAGTTGTAAGATACCAAGGAATACTTTCTCATGCAGAGGTTGAACTCCTAGAACACCACACCGCAGAGATACAATTAACTAAATTAAAATGAAATTAAAATGAAATTTGAAAATATTAAATAAAAAGCTTGACAGTATTAAATAAAGCAAAAAGTGATTAGATGGATGAAATAGAAGAGATGATTATCTCAATGCTTGCAATAATGGTTGCGTTTACAATAGCAGTATGGGGAATAGGAGTATTTTTCCAACCTGGATTAGTATATAAGCTTCTGATAATAGGCTTTACAGTAGGAATAGGGTTTATGACACATGAAATGGGACATAAATATGCAGCAGAGAAATTTGGATCTCCTTCAAGGTTTGTAATGTGGCCCCAGGGGCTTCTTTTCATGTTTCTTCTTGCTCCGTTTGGGTTTATATTTGCAGCTCCTGGTGCAGTTTACATATTCAAAAGAATGGGAAGAGTGGAGAATGGGATAGTGTCTCTTGCAGGTCCTGTAATGAATATGATACTATATTTAATATTCGCAGCAATTCTAATCTTAAGCGGAATATTTCAGTTCAAACTTAGTGAACCAGTATTTCTTATTTCTGTAATAGGAATGCAGATAAATGCATTGCTTGCAACATTTAATCTTCTTCCCATTCTTATATTGGATGGAGCAAAGGTAATGAACTGGGATTTCAAGATATGGCTTGCTGCATTTTTAATATCCCTATTTATGCTCTTTAGCTATACAAGCATTGCTTCATTAGCTTTCTAAAATAAAAAGGTGAATATATGGAAACAATAAGCATGACAATTGCAGAAATGATTTTAAGATCTATGCCAATATTCCTCTCAATTATCATACCAGGGTATTTGATTTCTCTTGCACTTTTCAAAAAAACAAGAAAATTCTCTTATCTTGAAATGTTCTTCCTTGGAATTCCTTTTGGAATGTTTGTTCCATCATTCCTTTCTTTAATAGAATTCACAATAGGAATCCAATATTCACCTATTATCACTCTTATCAATCTAGCAATAATTACACTTGTTCCTTTTGCTTATCTCTATAAAGAGAATATAAGTATACTTCCTGAAAAGGAAGAAACAGAAACAACAGGTTCAGCAGAGAAAAAAGAGAAAAGATATGTTTATCCAGCTCTTCTTCTTATTATTCTCTTTCTTTCTTTTTGGATAAGAATACAAAGCCTTACTCCTTATTATTATGACTTTGATCCTTATTGGTATAACATGGCTGCTCAATTCATAATTCAACATGGCAGCATCCCACCAAGTGACGACTATACATGGTATCCAAATCCTGACAGTCATAGAACTTTTCCATTCATTCCGTACATGGAGGCAGGATGGTATAATTTATTCACGATCTTTAACAACCACCCTCAATTTAATTTTGAGCTCTTCACAATGACAACTGGATTATATCCACCAATTATTGCAATGCTTACTGTTTTCTTTGCTTATTTGTGGTTAAGCAGAGAATATAATCAAAAGTTGGCATTGGCTATTGCAGCTATTCTTGCATTCACACCTGTATTTCTTCAGAAAACAGGTGCTGGATCATTTGAATTTACTCCTTTCGGAATGTTTGGAATTGTTGCATTTGCATCAATGCTGGCACTTACACTGAAATACAAATCAAAGGAAATTGCAATTGCAACTGGATTCCTATTAGGAATAACCGCATTTGGTTCTAATTCCTCTTTAATAACTCCATTAATATTTGCAGGAACGTTAGGATATATTGGATTAATGGGATATTTAAGAAATAAGACAGAAGAAATGAAAGAAACATTGAATTTAGGGATAATAATAGCAGGAATTACAATGTTGACGTTTTTAACAATCCTTGCATACTATCTTCCTCTGAATTATCTTCCATGGATTCCAGTTGGAATTTCTTTACTTCCCATCATCCTGTTATTTGCTTTTAATGAATTGCTTAAATTTACAAAGAATGAAGCTGATAAGCTTCTTTATTTATCTTCCCTTATTATAATCGGTCTAGTTCTTCTTATCTTGACTCCATTAAATGCAATGATAAATTCTGTATTGGGACTGATAGGATATGTGGCAACAAATCCAGATGTAACAATGAAAACAATCGCAGAACAAACTGCTGCGCCTTCCGATTTCTCTGGATCTTTAGGTGTTTTAGGAATAAATGTTGCAATTAGCTTGACACCTTTCATAATCATAATCTCATTAGTTACTTTGCTTATAAAGTTAGGAGAAAAGATACTAAACAAACCTGAAATTTTTGAAGAAAGTTTGATTATTATTGCAATACTTGCAACCGCTCCTTTTGCACTAGCAGGATTAATTAAAGCAAAATATGTTGTATTTATGGGATTAGCTACACCTATTTTATTTGGATTCTTTGCTGGTGAAATATTAAAAATAAAAACAAAATATGTTAAAGATGCATTGTTTATTATAATTGCTTTGCTAGCTATTTATCAAGTTCTAATGTTTTCTGATACTATAATAAGATCTTTGTCATTAAGTTTTGTAGATGTAGTTGACAATACAAAATATTATGAAAATGTTTGCAATGTTATCGCAAGAGACATAAACTCAGTATCAAACTCTAAAGATATGATAAATCAGTTCTTAGCAGATACAAGAATAAACAGTTATAGAGTTTATTGCAGCAGAATTCCTGATTCATGGCTGGATGCAATATTATGGATAAGAGACAACGTCCAGGGAACAGATGACAGAGTAATGTCCTGGTGGGATTACGGGCATTGGATAAATACAATAGGGCAAAGCAAATCTGTCACTGGAAATACGCATTCATATACAATCATGCATCAAGAAGTAGCAGATAAGATAGTTGGAAATAGTACACAAAAATTAATTCAATATATGAAGGAACATAAGGCTAAATACCTGCTTCTTGATCAGGATTTGATAGGAAAATGGGGAGCATTGGTTTATCACTACTGCAACTATAATAATGAAACAACAGTTAATAAGCAACCAGGAGAAAGCCTTTGTGACTTATTAGCTGCTCCTGAATACATATATATTCCGACAAGCCAGGCTTCAGCAAGTTACTGCAATATGAAGACTGAAACAGGACAAAGAGCAATAAAAGTATTTTCTACACATGGCGAGGCGCTTGGATTTAATTATTATTGCATGGCAGATGGAAGCTTACCGTTTTATTATGAAAACAAAACAAAAGCAGGAATAGAAAACATTATTTCATTAGGCACCACAGATGATGGAAGATTTATAAGGGCAATTGCAATATACAGTTCAACAAACCCAGACAGAAAAGGAAGATTTTACGATTCAATCTTCTACAAAGGATTCTTTGAAGGCAACATCCCAGGCATGACACAAGTATATCCAAACCGCTATTCCAACAAGCCAGATGAGTATGTGAGAATATTTAAGATTGAACTGGATTAAATTATCTATTAATAATTACTTATTAAAAAATAAATTTAAAAAAATTGGTGAATAAGAACAGATTAATTATTTAATACCTATTTGAAAATATAATTTCAATTAAATAAGTTTATAACATAAAAAATTTAAAAATTATTTCCTTGAAGTGATAATATGAGAATAATCGTTGATTTAGATGGTACATTATGTGAATTAAAATCTCCGAATGAGACATATTTAGAAGTAAAACCGAAAAAAGAAATGATTGAACTACTTAAAAAATTGAAAAAAGAAGGACATGAAATAATAATTTATACTTCTAGACATATGAGAACCTGTAATGGAAATGTTAATAAGGTTAAAGAAAAAATAGGTAAAATAACTGAAGACTGGTTAAGAAAAGAAGGTGTACCTTACGATGAGATATATTTTGGAAAGCCATATGGAGACATAATTATTGATGACATGGCAATAAATGCAAAAGATTCGGATTCAGTTGAAAAAGAATTGCAAGATTTATTTATAAATATTGTAATTCCTATGGCAGGTAAAGGCGAACGTTTTCGAAAAGCAGGTTATAATATACCTAAATATCTTATAGATATAGATGGTAAAACTATGTTAGAAAGAGCTTTAAGTAGTTTACCTATAGATTTAGCAAAAAATGTCTTTTTTATAGCATTAAAAGAACATGAAGAAAAATATAGTATAACAGAAAAAATAAATTCTATAATGAAAAATTACCCTAAAACAAGATTCAAGATAATATTATTGGAGAATACAACTAGAGGACAAGCTGAAACTGTATTGAAAATTGAAGAGGATATAAATAATGATCGAGGTCTATTGATTTTTAATGTTGATAGTTCTTTTAAATCCTCAAGGCTTAGACAAAAAATAATCGCATCGAGATTTCAAGACATAGACGGAATAATTGGAACCTTTAAAGATGTACAAGAAAAATGGAGTTTTGTAAAAATTAATGAGGAAGGATTTGTAATTGAAACTGCAGAAAAAAAAGCTATCTCTAATAACGCATCAACTGGTTTATATTATTTTACTAAAGGTAGCGATTTTGTTAAAGCGTGTAAAAAAATGATTGAAAATAATTATATGACTAAAAATGAATTTTATATAATACCTATATATAACATACTAATAAAAGAAGGAAAAAAAATTATTATTGATGAAGTTGAAGAATTTGATTGTTTTGGAACACCAGAAGATTTAAATATGTTTTATAAAAATAAAGTGAAAATATGAAAAGAACTAGTGTACTGATTTTAAGCGAGGGAAAAAATAGTGAAGAAATTTCAACGATATTTGGAGACCTCCCTTCTGCCATGGTTCCTTTAAATGGAAAACCTGCAATAGCTTGGACAATCGATAACTTATTAGAACAAAACCTCTTAGATATAAATATCACAGTTGGCTACAAAAAAGAAATAGTACAAGAATATCTTACTGAAATGTATGGAGAAGGTAAATTTAAATATATAGAAGCAGACTACAAAAAACCGATAGGAAATTCGATTATAAATGGAATTAAAAATGTCGAAAGTGATAGAGTACTTATAATTTTAGGAGACATTATTTTTAAGCAAAAAATAAAAAATTTTGAAAAAAGTTTTATAATGGTCTCTAAAGAATATACTGAACCTAATAAATATTGTCTTGCAAGAATTAAAGAGGGTAAAATTGAAGAAGCCTATGACAGAATAAAGTATATACCATTTAAAAATGATATCTACGCTTTAATTGGTGTTTATTACTTTAAAAACAAAAACTTTTTGGAAAATTTAGATGATGGAAATGAATATATCGAGATAAGTGATATTATTACTGAGTATAAAAAAAAGGATGAAATAGATGCGATTATATGTAAAAACTGGTTTGATATAAGTTATATAGATAAATATTACGAATCTAAGATAAAACTTCTTAATACTAGGTTTTTTAATCAATTAGAGTATGATTCACAATTTAATATCATTTATAAAAAAAGCATTACTAATAAAGAAAAAATTAAAAATGAGATATATTGGTATAAGCATTTACCGGAAGAGTTATCTATATTTACTCCGAAAATAATTTATAGTAAAAGTAACGATAGTACTATAGCTATGGAATATATAAATTTACCTTCATTATCAGAACTCTTTTTATATGGAAGAAATGATGATAAAATTTGGGAACGTATATTAAATAAGATATTAAATACTCTAAGAATATTTTATAGATATAAGGGTGAAGTTAAAATGCAAGAATACCATGAAATATATGTTAACAAGACAATGAAAAGAATGCAAAAACTTATAAATACTAATAAAATATTTAGGGAGATAACTAATTATGATAAAATAAATATAAATGATGAAGAATATTTAAACTTTTTCAGATTAGCTAATAAAATAGAAAAGTATTATCCTTCGTTATACAAAAAAGATGATAATTGTATAATACATGGAGATCTTTGCTTGCCCAATATTTTATACGATATTAGGGGTGATTTAATTCGTCTAGTTGATCCCCGTGGAATATGGGTTAATTCTATATATGGAGATGTTAAATACGACTTAGCAAAATTAAGGCATTCTTTTGCAGGTAAATATGACTTCATTATTAATGATCGATTCGAAGTAGAAAAAAACAATAATCAGTTTAAATATATAATTTATAAAAATAAAAAACATGATTTTTTACAAAGAGAATTCGATAAAAAGATAAGCAAAGAATTTGATCTTGAGCAAATAAAGTTTATAGAGGGTCTTCTTTTTATTTCCATGCTTCCATTGCACAATGATAATCTGAAACGTCAAATTGCAATGTATTGTACAGGTATAAAAAACCTTAACGAGGTATTAGTATGAAAACACCTTTACTTACGATTATTATCATAAATAACGAGGATAAAATAAATCAGGATCAGATTTATGGATGTATTGAATCTTGCAAAAATATAGATTTAAATGAGGAAAAATATGAAATACTTTTAATTGGTAATTTAGATAATAATTTAAAGATAAAAGGCATAATACAATCTGAAAGAATAAAAATTATTAAAAGTAAAGATAGAAAAATAATTGATATTTTAAAACTGGGACTTAAAAATACAAGTGGGAAATATTTACTAGTACTTTTCTCAGAAGATAGAATATCTGAAAGAAATAATATTGGAAAACTGATTAAAATAATGGAAAAAAATAAAAAAATATCTCATTCTATCTCATCTTTTTATTTTATAAATAATGAAAATAAAATTGTTTTAGAAAAATTAATTAATAAAAGTGATCATATCCTCGATTCAGATAATTTTTTAGAGCAAATTTCTATAAATCCGTGGATGTCTGGACCGATAGAAACGTATTTATTCAAAATTCAAAAAAATAAAAATTATAATTTTTATAATATGAAAACAGAATTTTGGTTTTGTACCCAATTTATACTTAGCAGTAAAAAATTATATTACACGACTAATCCGAATGTATTAGTTTATTCAAATAGATTTAAATATTCAGATACACTAGTAAACATAATTAAAGAACTTATAAAAATAAGCTACATTGCAAGGAAAAAAATTAGGAAACCTATTAATGACGAGTATCGCGCAAATTTGGCGACAAAAATTTTATTTTCTTTTTTGAACGAAATTATAAAAATTAAAAATTATAGAGGAAAAAGTATTTCTTCATTAAAAGATATTAATAATATAATGAAGAATTCAATGAAAAGTAAATTAATTTTTTTAAAAATGATTTTAAATAAGATATTTAACAGTCGGTCAATAAAAATAAAATAGAATTGATTTGGATAAGTGAAATAATTTATAATCAGTGGTAATATGAAAGAAATATATTTTAAAGATATAAAAAAAGAAAAAGCACCGAACATAGATAATCTTATTTCTGAAATAATAGACAAAAGAAAAAATAAAAAAAGGAATTCTGAAAATGCGATTATTATTTTGACGTATAAATCAAATAATGAACTATTAGAATTTATTAAAACACTAGAAAAACAAAATTATAGGGATTTTGACTTGATTATTATATATGGTCCTAAAGATAAAACGATTAATAGTATTAATGCATTTAACTTTGTAAATATAGTAAGAAAAGAAGATATAGGATGTGCCGGTGGTTTTTATTTAGGTGAAAAATATGCTTATAAAGAAGGATATAAGAGAATTATCCATATAGAATGTGATGTTAGATTTGTAAATAAGACCACGCTCAAGACAATAATTGAAAGTTGTAAATCTAAATCAATTGTTATGCCTTCTGTTTTTACTTTGGATTTTTCAATTAAAGGCAGAGGAATGCATCAAGCTACCTGTTTTGATTCTAGCTTGATAAATTATGCTGGATTTACATTTTTACCTTTGTATTTTGGTGCTGAAGATGGAGAATATGAAGACAGATTAAAAAAATATGGAAAATTAATACAAATTAAAGATTATGTATTACATCCTACTAAGTCACCTATATTAGTAAGTATATACAAAGATTACTATTTTCTCAGAAATGATTTGATTAGAGAATGTAAAAATGGAGATTATAAAAGATTTACTCTTTATATATCTTCACAGATATGGGTTTCTTTCCTTCTATTTTTATTAAATAAACAAAAATTCTATTCCAGGACACGCGCTTTCCTAGATTTTTTTAAATTAAAACTAGGAAAAATTGATGAAATTTCTATTGATCAGCAAGAAAAATTGATTGATAAAATAGAAATTAAAAATTTTAAGAAAAAAATTGATGTATATATACTAAAAAAGAACCATAACCAAATGAATATTAAAATATTTAATAAATTCGAAAAACGTAAAACTAAAGAATATTACATTCCAATATCAATCGGTGGATTAGGAAGCTTTAAAAAATTATTAATTTCCCTTATAAACTATTTCCTTCATTCTTTTTCGATATTTAATAAAAATGTAATGACCAATAATATAAATTATTTTGATTATTGTTGGTATCTACTTTTGTCCAAAAAAATATATCTTTATGAAAATTCCACCGTTTATTCAAAAACTATTAAAATGAAAGATAGAATCGTTTCGTTTCTCACTTATTTATTTACACCTTTTGCTTTGTTTATCGGCTCTTTATTAGCGTTATATTGTTTCTTATTTATTTATCCTGAAATAAAAGAGATTGATGGATATGGTATTGAATAAATTAGATAAAGATATTTGTTTTATATATAGTGGACCACATCCTGTGCATGAAGCATTTGCAAAAACTGTTTGTAATAAGTTTTACCCTAGTTTTACTTATAAAAAATATAGACTCCCTTTTTTAAAAAATATTGATGCTATTTTGCGAGGATTTCTTTTACCTTATGCAGATATATATTTGTGTGAAAGCGGAACTGATTTACTTGTTGCAATACCAAGAAAAATTTTAAATCCTAAAATAAAAATTATTGCTTTAGTTGCTTCTTCATATGGAATAATGGGAAGGACTAATATTTTGAGTAAATCTTTAATGAAAATAATATTAAACAAGTGTGATGGGATTATTGCTGTATCTGCATATATAAAGAATAAACTAAGAAGCGAAGGAATTAAAATTAATATAAAAGTAGTTAATCCTTTTTTAGATGTTGATAGATTTAGTAAAATAAAAGCGCGCTTAGACAATAAAAGATTTTTATATATTGGTAGAAATCATCCCGAAAGAAATATTAAGTTTTTAATTAGAGTTTTTAAAAATTTACCTTACAAATTAACAATTGTAGGAAATGGTTTTGAAAAAAGGGAATTTTCTAATAATATCCATTTTGAAGCCGCGACAAGAAATATTGAGAAATATCTAATTAAAAACACTTTTTACATAGATTTGTCTATGTTTGCTCCTTATCCTGTAGCTGTATTGGAAGCAATAGCTGCCGGTGAGATACCTATATTAAGTAAAGATTGCGGTAATTCAGAAATATTAAAAAAAGTAGGAGAAAGTGAATTAGTTATAAATAATTATGATTCTAAATTAGTTGCGGAAAAAATAGAAAAGATTGTTAAAAAACCTATAAAGTGGAGAAAAAAAATTGTATTTAAACTTAAAAGAAGAGTATTAAGACTAAATAAAAATAGACAATGTAAATTATTTAAAAAAACATTTAATGAAATGATTAAAGCAATTTAATTACATAATCTAAATGAATTAGTTCTGCTTAATCGATTCAAATTAATTTTGATCTCAAATTGTAATAAAATCGAACATTTTCATCTTTATCAAAGACTCTGCTCTTTTTATGATAATTTTTATATCTTTACTTTACCTTTAAGAACTTATAGTTTTACAATTTCTTGAAAAATGTGACTAAGTCTTTCAAAAAATCTTTTTTCACTGAACTTTCCTGACAATTTTTTCTTTCCTTCTTTTCCCATTCTTTCTACAAGTTCAGGTCTTTCTGCGAGATAAAGCATTTTATCTGCCATCTCTTCAGGAGTATTAACAAGAAATCCGTCCTTTCCATCATCTATTGTTTCCTTTGGCCCTCCTTCATTGACTGCTATGCATGGCTTCTCAGCCATAAAACCTTCCAAAGGAACCATGCCAAAGTCCTCATTGATTGGTGAAAAGAGTATCGCATATGCATTTCCATATAGTTCTTTCAGTTCTTTATCTGAAACGTTTAATTTGAATTCTATGTCCTCATCTTTTAAGCTTAATAAATAGTTATAATAAGCCCTATGTTCTGGTCTATCGCTTAGAAATCCAGAAATAATTAATTTCCATCTCTTTTTTCCTTTCATCTTTTTCTTGAATAATTTAAATGCCTGAATTGCAAATTCAAATCTCTTTTCAGGAATTATTCTTGAAGGATACAAGAAATAACTCTTATAGCTTTCATTTTCAAACCTTCCTTGTTCAAAAACAGGATAAAGAATCTCTGAATCTCTGTTTAGATATTTCTTTATTCTTCCCTGTGTGTTTTTACTGTTTGCAAAAATATATTCGATTCTTGGAACTATTGAATATTCTATTGATTTAAATGCCTCAATTGAAAGCCAGAAAGGAATTTTTTGTAAAAGTGATCTTTGTTTCATTCTCCACTCATAAAGGTCAAATGCCTCTCTATTTGGAGAATGGCAATACCATACCACTCTTGGATTATTGTTTCTTATCCATTCGCTTGGAGTTCCATGCGCATTTATAACATCATAATCTTTGATCTTTGAAAAATAAAATGAAATCCCGCTAGCAACCCCCATATAAAGTCTTGGAGGTAATGCCTTAAGAAAAGAAGGTGATGGAAGTTTTTCTATTTCTACATCATTAAAAAAACTGAATGTTTTCTTTAAATCATAATCAATGCAATATATCTTGGCATCAAAATGCTTTGCTATCCTTCCAACTACATAAGTTGCTCCGCCGAGATCATTTACAAATGGATGAACAAGGACTAATTTCATTTTGATACCTCTTGCGATTGATTTTTTGGTAAATTGTAAATAAACTCCTTAAACCTATCTATATCTCTTATCCAGATGTCTTTTCCTTTCTTTTTTGTTGTGAAGCCTAATCTTTCAATTAATAGTTGGTCTTGAAAGGTTGCGTTTTTTATTATATCTCCATCTCCTGTGCTTTCATACATTCCTCTCAAGTAAGCAGCTGTAATGTTGTTTTTTCTATCAAAAATCTCAGCCTGATTCTTTACTGTTTTTTCAAAGAAATTTTTAATCTTTATATGAGAAAACCATGCAGCCTTTTCATTTGCAACTATCTTTTCTGGTGGAACTAGTTTAAGTTCAAGTACTTTTTTAATAAATTTTTCCTGAACGGAAACATTGCCTATTACTCCCACACCTTTAATGGTTCTCCTCATCTTCCAGAACCCAATCAGTTCTGCAAGATCTTTTGTTAGTTTCATAAATAAGAATTACTAAGAAAATTTATTAATATATATCTGTAAATAGAATAATGGAAAGAATTAATTTTTATGGTTACTTAGCAGTTGTAATTATTTTGTATTCGATCATTGGAAGAGAAGATTTTCTGCCTCATCCTGAATTTATTAATTTTAAGCCTCTTATTTTCTCTATTATTTTAATCATTCCTTCGCTTTACTTCAGACATATTTACAAAAAGATGGATGACATAATTTTTAAGATAGAAAGGCTTCCGTTACTGGATGTTAATGAAGCAACAGAATCTGTTCCTTTTTCTGGAGAAGGAACAATAGAAAGTGAAATAGATATGAGATCTCCCTACACCAGTACTCCTTGCGTATACTTTCACTATATTGTAGAGGAACGTGCAGCAAAAGGTGGTTGGGTTATTAAACGAAATGATGCAATTTCTATTCCTTTTTATTTAAAAGACAGAAGAGGAAATAGAATAAAAATAGATTTAACTGGAATAGACAGAGATAACAGCTCTTATCCTATTAATGATTCATTTAGCTATATATTTGGTGAGAAACAAATATATAGTGAAGTAGAAGGTAAATTTACAGTTAAAAGAAAAATTAAAGAACCGCCTTGGTATGTTCTTTTCGGTTTAGGTGGTACAAGAGTAACTGAACTTGTATTAAAGCCAGGAAGCAAAGTTTATGTAGTGGGAATGGTATACAAAGATGATAATAATGAATATGTTCTAAAAGAAGACAAGGACTGGCCGTTAATAGTAACCATCAAAAGTAAAAAAGAATATTTTAATGAATTCAGAAAAGGAGAACCGATTATACTTTGGTCTCATATCTTGATTGCAATCGGATACTCTTTATTTCTTAATTCTCTTCAGGCGTTTAATATTTTAAATCCTTCACTCTTTTGGCCGGCTTTTATAATCGGAAATGGAATAATTATGGGAAGTATTGTATTTACTATGTATAACAGGATAATTGAATTAGAAGAAAGATGTAATAGTGCATTAAGCACTATTGATGTAGAATTAAAAAGAAGGGCTGATTTGATTCCAAAAATTGTAGAATTTGTTAAAAATTATAAAGAATATGAAAAAGAAATACAAACTATGGTTGCTGAAACTAGAAGTACTATTGTTATGACAAAAGATAGTACTGACAAAAAAGATGTAAAGATGGTTTACTCGTTAATTGAAAGTCTTGAAGCATACCCAGAATTAAAAGCAGATGAAAATTTCATGAGGCTAATGACTGAACTCAAAGATACAGAGGAAAGAATCGCTCAAACAAGAAAATTTTATAACGATACGGCTTTAAGATATAATGATATGATTTCAAGAGTTCCAACTGTGATCATGGCTTTTCTACTTGGAATGAAGAAGAAAAAATATCTGAGTTTTTCTTATAAGTAATGAATCAAAATTCAAAAGTATAATTAGGTAAGATTGCTGATAAACTTTATTAATATTGCATTATAGAATCAAATATGGAAAGAATTAATTTCTCTCACTACTTGGGATTTATAGCGGTTTTATCCATACTCGTTGTAATTCATAATATGGGCAAGGAAGGATTTCTTACTATTTCTGATATCGCTTATAAGTGTCTTATTTTATCTTTTCTTTTCGTAATTCCCACTCTTTATTTCAGAAATCTTTACAAAAAGATGGATGACATGATTTTCAAGATAGAACGACTTCCTTTACTTGATGCTAATGAAGCAACCGATTCCGTTCCATTCTCTGGAGAAGGAATAATAGAAAGTGAAAAAACGATTAATTCTCCTAATACCAATACTCCTTGCGTATATTACCATTATATTGTAGAAGAATATGTTAAGCGTGGAAAAAGTTATAGTTGGGAAATTAAAGAAAATAAAATGGACTTTGTTCCTTTTTATTTAAAAGACAGAAGAGGAAATAAAATAAGAATAGATTTAAATGGAGTAGATAGAGATAATAGCTCCTATCCTCTTCCTGGTTTTTTGAATTTTATGAAAAATGAAAAACAAGTGTATAGTGAAGTGGATGGTACATTCACAGTTTTGAGGAAAGAAATAGTACAGGAAGGAGCTATTCCTCTTATAATGAGAAAAAAAATAAGAATATCTGAATTTGTATTAACTCCAGGAAGCAAGGTGTATGTTGTAGGAATGGTATACAAAGATGGAGAACTGGTTCTAAAAGAAGACAAGGATTGGCCGTTAATAGTAAGCTTAAAAAGCAAGGAAGAATATCTTAATGAATTCAGAAAAGGAGAACCGATTATACTTTTCTCTCATATCCTGATTGCAATCGGATACTCTTTATTTCTTGCTTTTCTTAATCTTCTGGATATTTTAAATCCTTTAATATTATGGCCAGCATTCATAATAGGAAATGGAATGATTATAGGAACGGCTGCATTCACTATATACAATAGAATAATCGAATTAGAAGAAAGATGCAAGAATGCATTAAGCACTATTGATGTAGAATTAAAAAGAAGATCTGAATTAATACCTAATCTTGTTAACATAGTAAAAGGATACAAAGAATATGAAAATATGGTGCAAACCCTCCTTGCACAAACAAGAGTTAATACTGTGTTTTCAGATACACCCAAAGAAGGATTGCAAAAAACTTCAATAATTTTAAACATAGAAAACTATCCTAAATTGAAAGCGTCAGAAAACTTCAATAAACTAATGTTAGAAATAACTGATACAGAAGAAAGGATAGCATCTACAAGAGAATTCTACAATAACACTGTTGTAAGATACAACAATATGATCATGCAGTTTCCTATCTCTATAATCGCTAATTTAACTAATAAGAAGAAGAAAGAATATCTGAATTTTGAGAAAATGAATAGTTAAGATTACGCTACCAAAACATTTATAAATCTTAATCACATAATATATCTTACCGCCTTAGCACGGCAAAGAGGAGTGCGAATCTATTTCTCGCGCAATGAGTTGATATTCCACTAGGGCATATAGTCTCTGTTCATGAGAACCTGAGCTGTATATTCAGGTTTGATATACTTCAGAATTCAGCAAGGACATTCTGTGCTCACTCGCAAAGAGTAAGCTTGAATGCGCAGTACAAATTACGTAGTCTGTATTCTGAATTCCTGTGGAACTGGCATCACACTTAGTGTGATTTACACAGGAGGGATGATACAGCATTTCCAGTTGATCCTGCTGGAGGGTACTGCTATCGGAATTCGACTAAGCCATGCAAGTCGACGGCATCTTATGGTGTCGTGGCGTACGGCTGAGTAACACGTAGTCAACCTAACCTTAAGAAGGGGATAACCTCGGGAAACTGAGGATAATACCCTATAGGCCTGGGGATCTGGAACGACCCCTGGTTTAAATCTGCTAGAGAATTGTATCTAGCGGGCTTAAGGATGGGACTGCGGACGATTAGGCAGTTGGCGAGGTAACGGCTCACCAAACCGATTATCGTTAGGGGCAATGGGAGTTGGAGCCCCCAGAAGGGCACTGAGACAAGGGCCCTAGTCCTACGGGATGCAGCAGGCGCGAAACTTTTGCAATGCGCGAAAGCGTGACAAGGGAATTCCGAGTGATTCTCTTCGGAGAATCTTTTCATCTGTGTAAACAGCAGGTGGAATAAGGGCCGGGTAAGACCAGTGCCAGCCTTCTAATAACATTGCACGTTATGTTATTGGACTGGAAGCCGCGGTAATACTGGCGGCCCGAGTGGTATCCACGTATATTGGGTTTAAAGCGCACGTAGCTGGCTTGTTGTGTTCTCTGTGAAATCCTTCGGCCTAACCGAGGGGCGTGCAGAGAGTACTAGCAGGCTTGAGAATGGGGGAGGCCAGAGGTACGTACAGAGTAGGGGTAAAATCCGTTAATCCTGTACGGACCCCCAGCGGCGAAGGCGTCTGGCTAAAACATGTCTGACGGTGAGGTGCGAAGGCTAGGAGAACGAAACGGATTAGATACCCGTGTAGCCCTAGCAGTAAATGATGCAGACCTAGGTGTTGCCGTAACTTCGAGTTATGGCAGTGCCGTAGCGTAAGCGTTAAGTCTGCCACCTGGGGAGTACGAGCGCAAGCTTAAAATGTGGTGAGCCCGAAACCTTTTAATAACTTGAAAAATAAAAGAAAAATATGTTAAAACTAGAAAGAATCGACGAAACCGCTTTGGTTTATGGAGTTTCTGAATTGGTTGATTCGATAGCCAAAGAGCTTGTTAGTTCTGGAAAAGTCGCTGATTTTAGAACTTTGGCACGACTATTGGGTCTTCGTGGAAAGAACTGTGAAAAAAATCTTTGGACTTGGAGAAAGAGAAATGTTGGTATTCTAGTTAGCGCATTGTTGAATGGATGTCAAAAGAATTAAAAAAAATAAAAATAAAAAACAATGTGAGGCAACAAAAAGATGGCTGTTATCGAATGCAAATTGCATCTCAAAAGGCAGTTTTATACTATTATAAAATTATAGGTTTTTCATATCCGAGAAAGCGTGAATATTTATCAAAGTTATTAGAGGAATTAGGACTCACTACTTAAGAAACTTAAAGGAAAGGAGTGAAGTAATATGAAAAATAAAAGTATTTTATCTATCTCATTTAGTCAAAAGTGTAAAGAAACACTTGAATTCATAAAGGAATTCCTCTTAACTCAAGGTATAAAAACAACAAATTTGACTTATACAGGTCAAATTTGGCAGATTAGAATAACTAGAAAGGATGGAATCAGAAAATTTTATGCTTATATTAAAAGTCGTAATAAAGAAAAATATGATAGATTGAAAAAACTTATTGCTTCGCTCTCCTGAATTGGCGGGGGAGCACCACAAGGCGTGGAGGCTGCGGTTTAATTGGATTCAACGCCGGGAATATTACCGGAAGCGACGGCAGAATGAAGGTCAGACTAAAGATCTTACCTGACAAGCCGAGAGGTGCTGCATGGCCATCGTCAGCTCGTGGTGTGAACTGTCTGGTTAAGTCCAGCAACGAGCGAGACCCTCGTCCTTAGTTGCTACTTCAATCTCCGGATTGAAGGCACTCTAAGGAGACCGCTGTTGTTAAAACAGAGGAAGGAGAGGGCGACGGTAGGTCAGTATGGCCCTAATCTTCCGGGCTACACGTGGCCTACAATGGTTGGGACAATGGGCTGCAACTCCGAGAGGAGAAGCTAATCCCCAAACCCAATCTAAGTCCGAATTGAGGGCTGAAACTCGCCCTCATGAAGCTGGAATGCCTAGTAATCGCATGTCACAATCGTGCGGTGAATATGTCCCTGCTCCTTGCACACACCGCCCGTCAAGTCACCCAAGTGAGAACTTGGTGAGGCACTATTGGGAAACTGATGGTATCGAGCCAAGTTTTTATGAGGGGGGCTAAGTCGTAACAAGGTATCCGTAGGGGAACCTGCGGATAGATCACCTCCAATTTATTAATTAAATTGGTTTCAAGTGTGCACAATTCCATTT
>JAVZCX010000003.1:0-43109 GCA_038874185.1 Candidatus Micrarchaeia archaeon | reverse complement strand
TCGACAATGGAAACAAACCAGTTGTCAAAATCAACACCTGAAGACTCTAAGATCTTTCTTAAGAGAGCAGGTTTATATCTTATTGAACTATAGTTATGATTTATAATTCCACTTATTTCAAGCATTGTTTCAAAACTTGATCTTAGCGGTACATAGCTCCCTTGATTTGATCTTAATTTTTTAACATATCTAGAAATTTCTGCAGGAATTTCTTCATTTTTCTTTACTTTGTTTATAACAGAATTTTGAAATTTTATAATTAGTTCTCTTCCTGTTCCGATAAACTTATCTGTGCAAATCCCCTTCTTTATGAATTCCTTAAATTTTATTGTTTGAAGGTTTATCTTTGAATTAAGAAGTATTGCCTTAATTATAGCTGGTTCTGAATAATCATAGATGTTAGTGTTATACTTAGATATGAGACCGATCCAGCTAAAAAGATGTGCAAGGTTTTTTGAAGAGCGGGTTCCATCACCAAATCTTCTTAGCAATGTTTGAGCAGAGATAGAATCATTTTTAATCTTAAAATTCATTTTTATAAAATCTTTATATTCTATTATTGAGGTTACTCCTGCTTCTAAAAGTGAATGTTTTAACTCTTCTTTTGATGGCAATAATCTTGAAAACTTGCATTCTCTCACAAAGGAGAAATTCCCATTGTTTTGATTCTTGAAATCTTGATGATGGTTAAGATTTTGCATAAAAAATAAGACACATAAATATGATTTAAACTTTTCGCTTCAATTAGCTTGTTTAATATTTCTGCAAAGTTTCTTTTATTTTATTCAAATCTCCTTCTAAAAGCAGCAATGGAAGACCTTCCTTTTCAGCTATCTTGACTGCTAATGGGTCAACATCTTTTTTCTTTAATCCATGAATTGCGATTAGCGATGGCTTGATTGGTGCTAGCTTAACTGCAATCATCGGACTTCTACCGCTCGAAACATTCGTGAATATGAAGGCTCTCTCGCTTATTGAGCCGTAAAGTTTCTGGAAATCATTGTATTGAAAGTCCAAAATTATTTTGTGGCTGTCTAGAAGCGTATAACCATAAACTCTTTTCTTTTCTAAAAGCTCTGCGTTTGCAAGAGGAACTGCTTCAAGCATCTTCTGAAAGTCAATGCCTGTAAGTATAGATGAGAAATTCTTCACTTCAAATGCGTCAGAAGGCTTTTCCTCTATTGCGAGCTTTTGAATCACTTTTGAGCCCCTTTCCTTGTCTATTCTGATAATTGTTTCTATGAATCTTTTCACTACCTTTATTCCTGGGGACTCTCTTCTATTCGACTCATAATCGCTAATTGTGGATGGAGTTATATCCATAGCTGCGGCAAGATCTGTCTGGCTTATTTCAAATATCTCTCTCCATTTCTTCATTGCAGAGCCAGGATCATCAGACATCAATATTTCTCCAGCTATCATTCTTGCTAACTTTTCCATCAATCCACCTTTAGATACATATAAAACAAATCACATAGATGATACATAGATTAATCAAATATAATATTTAATGAAACATTAGATATTATAAATATATCGCTTATTGACGAACTTGCACTTGTGCAAACTTGTAATGATGCACTATATAAGATCGCTATTAAATGATCATAAGATAAATAGCATATATAAGCGCATTAAACAAAGTTAAAGGTACCCCGACTTTTAAGAAATCTTTTGCTGTAAGAGTAGCTCCTCTTTTTTCTGCATTCTGAATTATTATTACATTACTTGCTGCACCCAATATCATGAAATTACCTGCTATTGTACTTCCTGCAGCCAATGCCATCAAAGAAGATTCAGAAGAAGAATTAGATAGCAGGATTGGAAGATAAAGAGCAACGAATGGGACATTGGATATAAGCTGACTTATTGCTATTCCTATGAATATAATCACTGGAATAAATGACAGATCAAGAGATACATGTTGGAGTTCTTCTTGAATAGTACCTGTATCCCAGACTGCTTGCATTAAAATGAACATAGATGCAAAAAATACTATAGTCCCCCAATCTATTCCTTTAATTATTTCAAACCTTTTATTGCTAAAAACTATTAATATAGAGGCTGAAATAAAAGATATCTGGCTTAAAGAGAGAAATTGAAAATGGAAAATGAATGATAAGGTATAAATGATAATCAATATAAAAAGTAAGACTAGAGAAAGAAAAGATAAAACTGAAAGAGAACTGTCTCTTATTGGCTCTTTGTAATGGTCAATTCGTTTATATTTTATATTTGAACCATAAAAGTATTTAAGAAGAAAGAATAAAACAAAAAGATTGATTAAAGTTGGAATAAAAAGATAATAGAGGAAAGTAATAAACGGATTAGAAAGATTAGCCTTAGTTGCTATTAAAAGATTTTGTGGATTTCCGATCGGACTCATTATACTTCCTATTGTGATTGAAAATGCAAGTGCAAGTAGCATCATCTTTTTAGGTAAATTATGTTTTTCTGCAAGATGCAGAACGAAAGGTGTTCCTATAATTGCAAGAGTATCATTCATAAGTATTGCAGAACCAAAACCTGCAAGCAATATTAGAAAAAGCAAAAGATCTTCTGCATTTCTTGAATTCTTCAAAAAAGAATATGAGAGATAGGAGAGGTATCCGCTTTCCTCAAGGGCTTTACCAATTATAAAAATAGAAAATAAGAATAACATTACATCTATATCTATACTTTCTATTGCTGAAGATAAAGAGATCTCATTTAAAGCTATAACCGAAATTGCGCCTAAAAGCATTATCTGCCATATCTCAATATTAAGGTTGAGTAGTTGCCTAAGAGTAATTAAAAATAAAACAATTATCAAGATAACTATAGGAATAGCGATTATAGAAACCAACTTTTCACCTTACCAAAAACTACATGAACTCTGCAAGATTGAACTGCTTGCTTGTTTCATCTTCGAATATAGATTGTATGTCTCTTTCAAGAAGCTGGATCCTTTGCCTTAGATAATTTGGAAGATTATATTCATCTATCAAATTCTTAGTTATCTTCAGATACTTTTCTATTCCGCCTCTATTCACAGTCAATAGAAGCTTGCCTCCGCATTTTGTACATTTTCCTGATAATGGAACTCTTCTATATTTCATATTGCAATCCACACATCTAACTTGCTGTGTGCTAAAGGAACGCAGATTGCCATAGAGATCTGGAAGAAAGTGGCTCATTATAAGACGCTCGGCAGCATCTCTTGCATCTACTGCAGCAATTTTCTTTGCCAAACCTAATTGTGCACTTATTTTGTCTTTCATTGATTTAAGATATACATATTGAGTTGTAAGTGCACCGTTATTCATATCTGGAGTATGATGGGTGAACCATAAATTATACTTTTCATTCTCCTTTCCTAATCGATCTGAAACAATCTCAATCTTGCATTCAGAAGGATGTGCAAATCTCCAGCTTGCTTCATAAAATGAAGATGGGAATCTCTGTACTACTTCCAATGCATGTACCTGGTCGTCAACCTCTGAAGGATCAATATGGGTCATCATAACAATCGGTGCATCCATCTGTCCTCCTCTTGTTACTGGGAGGTAATGCTTTGAAAAGTTTAGCAATCCATCCATAAGAAGCATTATTGCATTCTCATCTCCATCCGCATCTCGACGACTTGCTGCAAATAAATATGGATGCGCATAACATACGTGTGCTTTTGTTGTTCCTATTATTCTGCTGGCAATACCACAAGAGGTGTGCGGAGAAAGCTCTATAACCAAATGACCTATTATGTCTCTGTCTTCCTTCAAATTATAATACGGAGGAAGGCCGTAGATCTTGACCAGTTCATCATCTACAAATCTTGCAACCCTTGCCATATATTTAAGACTGCGCTCAGATATTATCATGTCATGCGGAAGAAGCTCAACAAGTTGATCCTCACTCTTTAATTCATTTCCATATGCATCTTTCATATAGCCGAGCTCTTTCAGCTTTGAAACTGGAGTTCCTATTTCGCGTGGGTAAAAGTATGTAATTGGAACGTTTGTTGCATCAAACCTACAGGTTCCATCCTTGAAAACAGAAACATCATGGACTGCTCTTAATATTCCTTTTTCTAAAGGCTCTGGAATCTTCAATTCGCTTACCAACCCGTTGACGCATTTCACTTCTTCTGGAAGTATTTTTGTTTTCGCTGCTGCCTCTTCTACGATCTCAACTATATTTATAGGTCTTGAATCATAGAAAACTGTCTTGGATTTTATCTCTTTTCCTGGTTTTGACTGCACAGTAGAGCAGATGTGAAATTCTGTTGCTGATGGTTTGCCGCATTTGCTGCATATTCTTTCAGGCTTTGTCTGCTTTCCGCATCTTTGACATTTTCTTGAGAATGACAAACCGCCACAGAATGGACAGCGCATCCTTGCTATTTCTACTGTGACATCATATTTTAGCTTCCTTGCCTTTGCATCTTTATATGCTTTAATTATGTTGCGAGTTTTGCCGCCTGCATTTCCAATTGGAAACAAAGAATGGACAGCAGGTTTCATATGTCGCTCTCTTGATTTTTCAGGCCTTCCCATTCTGCTCCCTATCCAAGTACCTGCTTTGTCTCTGATTTTTATTCCAGAAAGAATTGAAACTAGATCAACAGACCTTCTTTTTTCTTCGTCTGACTGAAGTTTTGAGGTGTAATCATCTATTTTTTTCATAAGAGAATTTACTAATGATTTATCTGGTTGTCCTGGCTGCAAGCCTAAAGAAATGAATATTGATTTTGCATTTTCTCCTTCTATTATTATCTGATCTCTTTCTACCCTATGAGGAACTAGAAGTTTTTCAAGGATACTTTTTGCAGGGTCGTATACTACTCTAAGCTCTTTTGGATTCAGAGGATTTAATAAGTCTGATTTCCATTCGCCTGAAGAAAGCCAGTGTATCAATTCCTTAACTTCATCATTCGATATGTTAGACCAGAAGAACGTAAATTTTGGATGCAAAGGAATGCCTGTCTCCTTTGAGATCTTTAGTGCAGTATCAAAATCAACCTTATAAGGATCTATATTAGAATAAATATTCTTCAGTTCTTGTTTCAATTCGATTGCATCTCTCAATTCCTCAAGCCACCATTCCTCATTATATCCTGCCGGGAGCAGAGGTGAATTTGATTTAAGGAAATCGCCGTATGAAACAAGAATGTCTCCAATGAAAAGAACTGTATGTACATTGTCCTTTAGCTTTTCTGCATGCTCTCTGGATTCCACCCTAACAACTGAACCATCCTTAAGTCTAACAACTGATGGTTCAATTGTCTCGCAAGGAGTGAGAACGCATCCCTTTCCAGGTCTTTCAAGCTTGAATTGAGTTCCTATCGCTGGAAATGAATCAAGTATTATCATTGTAGCAGGATGTATTCCCTTCGCCATAAACCCGCTAAGCCTTGTTCTTCCGTATCTTAACCTGAATCCTCCAAATCTAGATGGATATGCAATTACTGGCCTACCTGCTACAACCTCTTCTATGTATTTTGGATTTGGCTCAATCTTTGTAACCTTTGCTTCCTTTGCCTTTGGTGCTTTTATAACTGATTCAAGCCAGCTCCAATCAATTCCAAGCTTCTTTGCCTGGCCAAGAACCTTTGCTGCCTTCTGTGCAATTCCTTCACAAAGGACAAGGGCCATTCCTCCCCTTATCCTGTTCGTCTCTATCCCTGGCACATTTCTATATGCACCCACTTCAAACTCTTCTGTTGGATCTCCTGTCACACATACAGGACAATTTCTCACTATGTGCCTAAACTCATCATCTGAAGGCTTGTATTGCAATCTTGCTGCTCTTGCATCATAAAGTTCCATTTCCTCAAGATATCGTTCAACAGCGGTGTCTGTAGGTCTCCATTCTGCAAGGCCAATCTTTCTTCTAAGAAAATCTGCCAAGAGAACGCTAAGCGCTGCTGCGGTTCCTCCTGCAGATCTTATTGGACCTGAATAATAAACAGCAAGATACTCTGTGCCATCCTGATTCTGATGAATTTTAACACTTGAAATTCCTTCAGTAGGAGCAACCAGAACTCCTTCTGTAAGAACTGCTGTCCCTGTTCTTAATGCCTGCTCTATAAGCTTCTCTTTCCCACCGAAATCTCCGAACTTTCCTTCTATGACTGCCTCAGCTGCCATAAATGCAATCTGTGTTCTTGATTTGTCATGCGGCAATGAACGTATGTATTCTGCGATTCCTTTTGGCCCTACAATTCCCTCCACTCTGGCTGCAAGATCTGGAGCAGGCACTATTTCAACTGAATCTGAAGGATCTATGCCTTTCTTCCTTGCCTCTGTTGCAATCTCGTATATCTTTGAAATTTGCGACTTCATGTATTCGTCTGCAGAGTTAATCATATTATCACTCAAATGCAACTTCACTTGTTGAGAAATCAACATGCGAAACTCTTGCATTATGCATGTCGTAAATTCCCATTATTGCAGGGGTTGGGCTGAAACCTCTTCTTAACTGCCATGCAGTTGTCTTGTCAATCCATGTTCCTCCATTCATTATCACACAACCCCTGTACTCCCCATATCCTATCTTATGAATGTGACCGGTAAGAAACATGTCTATCTCTTCTATGAACATATAATCCTGATGTTCGGGGACAATCATACTCTTATCGAATATTGGAGACATGCTTCTTGTCTTTAAAAGCTCTATTGCAATCTCTTCAGGTCTTGCAAGTGACAATCCTTGAACATCCTGAACCAAGGATTCCATTGTATAACCATGATACATCTGTACCTTCAATCCTTCAATATTCATGAATGCAGGATTTCCAACTGAATATGTTCTTCCGTCTTTTGCAAGCATGTCTTCTCCCAAAGAGGGCTGAGGCTCTGCATGCCTTACTGCATCATGATTTCCTGGAATTGCAATTATCTTTATATGGTCTGGCACAAGCTCTAGGAACTGATTGAGAACTTTATATTGCTCGTAAACATCTTTTATAGTAAGCTCTTTGTCCTGATTCGGATAGATGCCTATCCCATCTACTAAATCACCGCCTAAAAGCAAGTATCCCACTTTTTCTGCCAATTCTTTATGCGGGCCTGAACCGTTAAGCCATTTGATCATATTCTCAAAATTCTTTGCCATGAAATGAGAGCTTCCTACATGTATATCAGATATGAATGCAATAGCCATCTCCTTTTCTATCTTTTTCTTTTCTTTGAATGGAAGATCAGGCCAGGTAACATCTGCAAGAATATTGAGGTTGGTTCCTTTCTTAATGTCGAATGCCAGAATCTCGTCATTAACTATCCTGTTGCTTTTTTCAAAAACCTGCTTGTTATCCTGGTTGTTAAGGACAAGAACAGCTAATGGGCCAGTTGGATCTTCTATCTGAAGCATTATGTGCTTGTTCTTTGTAATTGTTTTTGCAGAAACTATCCCTATAACCCTCACTGTGTCTCCAACCTTCACATCTCCAAACTTCTCTATATCAATCAATGGAAATTTCACATTTGTTCTAGATACAAATAGATCCCTTATTTTCCTGTACCTGTCATTGAAATATTTTACAAAATCATCAAGCTCTCCCTTGCACTTTGATTTTCCCGTGATATCATGATCTTCGTAAATTCTGAATTCATGGCCATATTCCTTTGCAGTAGGATGAAAATCTGAAGAGCGCTTTACTTCAACAAAATCTGGCTTTTTGATCTGGTTGGTCAGTTCTCTTATGTCTGTTTCTGAAATAAAAGGAGAAGGAAGTGCTGCTATTTTCTCTATTATCTCTATTATTTGTTCGTCTTTAAGCTCTTTTAATGCCTCTGCCGCACCAGGCTTCAGAAGCTTGTTCTTCTGCCTGACTAGGCGATTGATTTCTTGAATATCCATAAAATCACTGATGCTTACGCATCAAAACACGCGCATAAGACGCAGTGTCACAAAAGAATACTATGTTATTGCAGCTATGTATTTTTATATCTTGTCTAAGTTCGCTTCTAGTGATTTTTATCTAATAGAAAAAAGAAAAAACCTTTATCTTTGTTAAAAGGAAATGTTTTTAAACTCCAAAAAAGTCTAAAATATATGTACAAAGAAATAAAAAAAGAAAAGGAAAATAAGAGATTGGATAGTTGGAGAAGGATGGGAGGAGTCAAAGAAGAAATACTTAATCAAGCAAGCGTTGGTGAAAGATATACTAACATCTCATCTTTTTTAAACACCTCAAAGTCAGATAAAGAATTGGAACTACTTTCTGACCTTTTCTGCTTGATAGCAATTTCTAAAAATATGAAGGATTTAACCCAGGATAAAATTTTCCTGACAAAAATAATTGAAGTAGTGATGAATTGTACTAAAGAAGAAATAACTTCTGCAAGTGGAGAGGCTACAGATTATTTCATGCAGTCAGAAAAAAGAATAATAGTTACAGCTAATGCTCTCATAGGTGCTATTTTTGAGTATGCAATCGTAACTAATACTCAAAATAGCTACAGGATAATCGACAAATTGAGTGAAAAAGAAACAATAACAATGATTAGAACAATTCTAAAAGAAAAAAATATAGAAGAGATTCCAGAGCTCATAAAAGAGATCGTTTGGCTTATTGATAATTCTAAAGAAGAAGATTTTGATAAAATAAGGACTAAGCTGCCCGAGATATTAAAAACCATTAAAAATGAATATAATATAACTCATTTCGGAAGATTTTCAGCCAAATTTCTAGAATATCTTCATCTATCTTCTATCTCTTCATCTATGGAAAAAGAAAAAATTCCTCTCTATGTTTATGTATATTCTTATAGTGATTCCAATAATGCATTCTATAAGCTTTCAAAGCAAATAGATGAACTTCTGAATCATGGAACTGTTATAGCCATCGAGGCAAAACACGACTATGAATTAGAAGAAATGATTAAGAAAACGAGTCAAAAATTTGGAAAAATCGATCATTTATTTATAGTTGCTCATGGAAGCCCACTGGGTCTTAAACTAGAAGATGACTTTTCCCTATCATCCCTCCTAAATGTAAGTGATGTGGACATAATGAAAAATATTGGAGATTCAATGAATGAAGAGAATCCAGAAAGGAGCATAATATTAATTGCCTGTGAAAGTGGAAAGGAAGAAGAAATTAAACTAAAGAAGGGTAATCTACTAGTGCTTTCAATGGCAAACTTTCTAGCTAAATTTACAGGAGTAAAAGTAATAGCTCCTCCAGCAATTATTAGCGATTACACTGTCAAAATTGTCGAATGCGAAGGAAAAAAGCAAATCTCTATCAACTACATACGTGGACTAGTGCAAGTTCAGCCTAAAATCATAAATGAAAATTACCAAAGAACGGAAATAAAAGAAATACACAAAGATAAAGAAGGGATAAAAATAACAGTAGATGATATACATAACATAGATCTGATTAAAAAAAATCCATCCAATCAATCAAAAGAAAAATCTGAGTGAAAAATCAGTTAGAAATAGATTCTAATGCAGAAAAAATCTGCCATACCTGGGTTCTTGCATGCTGAGGAAGGTTTATATCTTCGCTTATTTCTTGAATGTAATAAAATCACTGATGCTTACGCATCAAAACACGCGCATAAGACGCAGTGTCACAAAAGAATATTATGTTATTGCAGCTATGTATTTTTATATCTTGTCTAAGTTCGCTTCTAGTGATTATGTTTTAGAAAAATAGCTAGCGGTTAGGTTCAGAAAAAAGAAAGATTAAATACTCTTAACAATAAAGAATATTATGGCTCAGCTGGCAATAGAACCAATAAAACAAGATATTTATTTAGAACAAGCAAAGAAAGTATTTGAATCAGCAAACATAAAAGCAAATGAAAATGAAATTAGAAAGATACAGGAATTTCTGAAAAAAAGTGAAAGATGGGTTTCATCACAAATAAATCTAACAAAAATTTTATTGAATACTAAGGATAAAGAACTGCTTTTGAAGGTTATTGACACTATTGACAAATTAGAGACCGATTCAAAAATTAAAGCACAGCTATTGAGTGGAATTGCAAATCTTTCTGATGATAAAATTAAAAGTGAGATTAATGCAGCTGTTCATTACATCCAAACTGAAGAGATGAAAAAAATAATTCCCAATTATGAAAGTATATGTGGGTTGGATGAAATTGTTTTTAGAATAGGAAGGCTTGGGATAAGAAAGAATAGGAGGGAAATGAAAGAGATAATGAAGATTTTTAATGAGAAAGAAACTGTGGATGCGGTAAAGAAACTAACTGAAAAATATAAAGATGCTGAACAGAAAGCAATTGCTGCAGGAGAAGTCATTCACTTGATATCCAATTCAGAAATTAAGGATTTCATAGAATTAAGAAAGAATATTGTTGAAATGGTGCCCGCAATAAAAGAAGAATACAATATAACACATTTCGGAAGGCATTCCTCAGGATTCATTTTGCAGCTATATAACTATGCAAAAAGCACTATGGGCAGTGAAACTGAAAAAGAGGGAAGTGAAAATAGTAAAAAGGAAAAGAAAAAGGAGAGAATTTTTATATTCGCTTATTCTTATTCTGACCACAACGGTGCATTCTACGGCGACTCAAAGCATAACGATGCATTAAGCAAATATGGAAAGACCATCGCAGTAGAGGCAAGTAGTGATGTTGAACTCATGCTAATGATTGAAAAAATGTACAAGAAACATGGCTCTTTCAATGGGATTTTTATCGCAGGGCATGGAGAGCCAACAAGAGTAAAATTAGGAAAGGAAGATAAGCCTTACTCTCTTTTTGATGTCAGCGACTATGACATTATGTCTAAGATAGGAAGCATGATTGATAAAGAAGATAAAAACAGCTTTATTGCGCTCATCTCCTGTTCAACTGGAAATGAGCAAAGCACAAGATCTCTGGCAAATATAATGGCATCTGCAGCAAGTGTACCTTATGTTTATGCACCAGAAGACAGTTTTACAAAGTATAGCCTGAATATTGAAGAAGAAAATAAAGGAAAAAAGAAAAAAACAGGCAAAAAAATAGCGGAAGAAAGAATAACAGTAGCTTATTATCGTGAAAAAGGAACAGTACAGACAATGGAATTTGGAATCAAAAAATAGAATAAAGGATGGAGAGAATAAGGTCAAGATTAAAAAAATTATAAATTATAAATTATAGGAATAATCTAGTTAGAAAATAAAACTAATTAGAAATAGATTCTAATGCAGAAAGAATCTGCCATACCTGGGTTCTTGCATGCTGAGGAAGGTTTATATCTTCGCTTATTTCTTGAATGTAATAAATAGCTGCTCCTGCTCTGATTGTCGGGTCTCCTTTCTCCGTCAATCTCTTTTTTGCATCCTCAATTGCTTTCTTTACATTTCTTGGGACGCTCATGTCTTCGAGCATAAGATCAATAAGTGATATTATCTGGGAAATTTTCTGTTCTTTATCGTTCTTAGGCATAAAACCACCTCGGATGCCATTCAGATTGACTAAGCGGGCCCAGAGGGATTCGAACCCTCGACCTTCAGCTTGCTTCGAAACTTTCCCTTTAAGAAAGTTTCATCAAAAACCCTCTGATGAAACTCTTTTCTTAAAAGAGTTTCTTAGAAGGCTGCCGCTCTATCCAGGCTGAGCTATGGGCCCATGAGATATATATTGTATAACTGCATTAAAAATACTAACAATTATTGACTGTTTAAATTTAAAAAGATTAGTATTTGACCTCTCGATTATTATATTATTTTTTCCTTGACTTGTATGCTGCTACAACGATCTCTGCGATCTGCTCGGGTGTAAATTTCTCTGTATTTATCTCAAGATCGAAATTTGAATGTACGAAAATATCTATTCCATACAATGCAAGGTATCTTCCTCTATTATGATTGTCTCTCTCTTGAACGTGCTTCATTGCCTGTCTTAGTCCCATTCCATCCCTTATAGAAATCCTTTCAGCTCTTACCTTTTGAGAAGCAGACAACCAGACTCTTAATTTTGCCTCTGGCAGAAGCCATGGGCCTAACCAAGTCGAGATTACTGAGTCTGTTTTCCTTGCCTCCTTTGAAACCATCTTGTCAAATTCTCTGTCGATAGTAAGGTCTTTCTCAACATAAGCATGGTACTCCATAAGAGATATGCCCATCTGCTTTGCTGCATCCTTGAATGAAAGCTTTACTCTATTGAAACCTAGTTTTTTCGCAACAAGATCTGCTACTGTATCCTTTCCTGATCCAACCAATCCGCTTATACAGATTATTTCAACCATACAATCTCCTCTCTTTGGAAAACATTTAGAAAATTGGATTTAAAATGATGTCAATTCTTCTTTTCTTTACCTTTAATTTTACCTACTAAAAGCTGGGCGAAACCTCCTAGGAAAATAAATGAAAGCCAGAACCAACCGTATGCACCGAATGTATCTCTAAATGTAACACTAAATAAGGTGGGCCTAAATGGAACTGGGATCTGAAATGGAAGCGTTATTGTGAAATTAGAGAACGAAGATTGGATAAAGGGGGGAACTAGCATTGCAAATGGAAGAAGAATTGCTAAAGACATGAATTGAAGCTTGAGAAGCTCAAAGGAATTTTTCTGGGACTCCTTCAGCTTAGGCTCAAGTTCATCGAGCTTTTTCATATCTTTCTTTGCCAATGCCTTGAAATATTCCTTATTCAATTCGTTGTTAAATTTTTGTATTTCCTGCATCCTTGTCGAAATGTTCAATTTTTTAAGAACATATGTTATTGCAAACGATGATATTACAGCAGTAACTGAAATTATTATCATAACTGACGTATCCATATAAATCCACCTTTTACCTCAGATTTTTAAGATTTATCATAATTAAACCATCGAACAACTTGAATGTAGATGTACTTGAATATAGATGTATAAGCATGACATAATATAAAGCATGACATAATATAAATGCAAACAGAATATAAAAATCTTTTGAAATATAAAAATATTTTGAAATGAGTAAAAATAAAGATACATATGTCTTTTATAGATATCTCTATATTTTCCATGAATAAATTTTAGATATAATTCTATCCAATTCCATCACGCTTTCCTTTAGCTTTCCTTTTTTATTTATAATAATGTAATAAGGTTTTCCGGTTGCTGCAGAATAAACATTTATCATCGAAAGAGAAACCTCGCGAAGAGCATTGATGTCATTGGCAGTGAAAGTTGGGCGTTTTCTGCTAACATCCGATTCCCTTCTTTCAAGAATCTCATTGGTTGGGGCGTCTATAAAAATAAACGCATCGATAGGCACTGAAGAAAGAAGTTCGTATGACAATCCAGGC
Source organism: Candidatus Micrarchaeia archaeon (assembly GCA_038874185.1). Lineage (GTDB taxonomy): Archaea > Micrarchaeota > Micrarchaeia > CABMEP01 > CABMEP01 > DTQF01. The sequence continues at coordinate 29,875 of JAVZCX010000003.1, read as the reverse complement.
ATATAGCCCGAGGGCTTTTTTAGAGCAGCATGGGTGTCAAGAAAAAGTATACGTCCAATTTTTGATTCTTTTTTTTCTATAGAATTTATTTCAGATATTGCTAAATTCTGAATTTTTTTATGCTGTGATTCTGGCAGATTGTTGATTTCGTCTCTATTTGTTACATTAAATTGATTTTTTGCAAACCTTAAAACAATGTCTCCATAATTTAGTACTGAAATTTTTTTATTTTTCTTTATTAGCTCTCTGAGAATTGTAGACTTCCCGACTCCAGGAAGTCCCATTATAACAATCATTTATCGCACCGCCTATAAAGAGAAGATTTTCAATATATTAAAGCGATTAACCTTTCAAGAATTTTGTAATTCCTGGATACATTTCAAGAAGGTTCTGTTGCTTGAAATCTTCATAGAACTTGGATATTATTCCAACTGTAAGAAGAATTCCTGTTCCAGTTCCTATTGCACCAGTAAGGTCTGCAAGCACTGCAAGGAAACCTACGAACATGCTTCCAAGTATTGCAATAGTTGTTATATACTTATCAAGAAGCTGCTCGATAATTCTTGGATCAGACCTGAAGCCAGGGATAGAAAGGCCTGTCTGTGTTATCTGCTCTGCGACAGCAGATGCAGACATATTTGATGCCTCCATCCAGAACCTTCCAAAAATAACACACAATGTAACATAAACAATAAGATAGATCAAGATGTGTACGATCTCTGGTATTCCAAACAAAGGAGTTGAACCTGAAATTGTAGCTATATAACCTTCATAAGAACCAACATACAATGGGTTTGTTATAGGTGAAATCATGTAAAGAATTCCATCTCTCAACTGTCCATTTGCGTCTACCAATCCGATGTAAGGTATTATGTCTGTCTCACCTATCATAAAGCTGTGGTTGTAAAGCAAAGCTCTTGACAAAAGCTGGATATTCATTAGCAATGCTGATGTAAGAATAACTGGAAGAACTGAAACGTAAAGAAGCTTCACTGGGAAGCGTGTTCCAAATCCTCTGAATGTCAAAGGAATTTCAACTTTAACTCCCTCTGCATATACTGAAAGACCTATTATGACAAACATAAATACAATCGGCAACAATGCTATGAGCGCAGATGGGATTGCACCTGAACCTCCTACAGCTAATCTTCCAAGAACCGTCTGTGCAGGATCTATTCCATGGCCTCCGAATATTAATGAGATGCTACCTTGCACAACTGCCAATGAAACTCCTGCTGCGATGAATAATGAAATTCCAGAGCCAATTCCATATCTTGAAACTACTTCATCTAGGAATATCAAAAGTATGGATGTAAATGCGATCTGCGCTACTATCAATCCCATTGCAAGGGATGCGGATGGAAAGTTTGGATCTGGGCCAACGTAAACTCCAGGGATTACAAACAATGCTGCCTCCACTATTGAAAGCGCTATCGCAAGAACCTTCTGGGTTGCGCTGAATCTTCTCTTGTCAGCAGGATCATGCGGATCAAACTCAATAAGCTTTGCTCCTGCAAAAAGCTGCAAAAAGATTGATGCAAGAATTATTGGACCAATACCGATTGTCAATAACGTTCCTGTTTTGCTTGCAAGAACAGTTTGAATGAATTCAAGAAAAGTTCCTCCTTTAAGCTCACCTGCAAAAGGAACAATGTGATACATAGTGAAATACAGAATAAGTACAAGAAGGGTCCAGAATATCTTTTGATTTAAGCCTAAAGGCCTGTCTGGATTTTTAACTTCTGGAAGAAATGGAATTATTGGTTCAATAAAATTTAATTTCAACTAATACACCTCTCCATTGTTTCTTTTTTGATTGTGATCTTATTATAATTATATGATTCACCAATAATCAAATTTGATAATCAAATCTGATAATCAAATTAATTATATCAATGAAATTATAGATCTACATGGTTTATCAGAGAAATCATTGGTTTTCTTCTGCACCCACTATCTTTGCTTCCAATTTGCCTCCAGCTGCTTCTATCTTTTTCTTTGCAGATTCTGTTGCTGCTACTGCCTTGACATTTACTGGAACAGATATTGAACCTGAACCAAGTATCTTCCCAGGGAAATTGAAAACAAACATTGAACCTGATTTCTCAAGCTTTCCTGCAGTTGCCTTGTCGTTTATTTCTCTTACATTAATGCATTCTAGTTTTGGAGATGCGTTCCTGTTTACGAAACCGTGCTTTCCAAAGTGATCTGGCTCGTGCTTGAGTATCCATGCCCATCTGTGCTTGTGCGCTCCCGCATATCCTTTTCCTCCTCTGCTTCCTTTTCCTCTTCTATTCTTTGTATTTCCTGCTCCAAACGTCCTTCCTGCGAGATATTTCTTGTATTTGCTCTTAACTCTTCTTACCATAAGTATCACCAATTTAATCAAAATTCAATTCCGTAATGGATTATCACACCATTCTTAATATTAATTCATCCATCTCTTTTCCTCTTGGGCCGAGAGCGCCTTCAGGGTATCTAAGCTTTATGTTTTCCCATCCTTTTCTTGGAGAGTGAAGCCTAAAAACAGGCTTTATCTTTACTTCCTCTCCTTTTTCAATTGACTTCGCTATTGCATCAACATCCTTTCCATCCACTCTCTTGTCTCCAGGGAGTCTTCCTCTCTTTGAAACCAGCTCTTTGAGGGTTTCTTGGCTTATCTCTCCCCAAGTGATGTAATCCTTAGCTACCTTTAGCATTCCCTCTAACTGCTTTGTCATTTTCGGATAAACAACACAGTGATGCTTCTTGTTCAATCTAAGAAGTTCCATTGTCTTTCTGATGTCAGGCTTTATGCCTGCAACACCACGAACACGAACTATTGCTATAACCATATCAACCACTTCATATGTTTAAACATAATTTTTCATTTTTTTTTTCAGATCTCAAATATTTCAGATATACATAAATCTAACTGAATTCTTTCTTAACCCTTATTCTGTTTAGCTGATCAAGAGCATCTACTACAGCCATAGAGGTGTTGAACCTGTTCTTTGTTCTTCCCTCTGCCTTTGTCCAGATGTCCTTGACTCCTGCAAGCTGAAGAACCTTCTTGACAATCCTGTTTGCTACTATTCCAGTTCCTCTTGGCGCAGGTCTTAATGTGATCTTAACTCCACCATGCTTTCCTGTGATCTGAATTGGAAGCGAATGCTTTGACCCGCAGTCGCACTGTGATGAACCGCAACCAAGGTTTATATGAACTATGTTGTATTTTGCATCTCTTACTGCTGCCTCTATTGCAGGCCTTACCTCGTCAGCCTTTCCTTGACCAATGCCTATGTATTCCTGTCCGTCTCCAACCACTACAACTGCCCTGTATTTTGCCTTTCTGCCAGAGTCAGTCATACGCTGGGTGGAGGACAATTCAATTGTTTCCTGCATAAGATTTGGCAATAAAACATCAACTATCTCTGATTCCAATATCGGCTTTCCTGATTTAAGAATGTCAGAAAGGTTAACTATTTCCTTTGCCTTTACTTTTCTTCCAAGTTCTGTCTTAGGATTCCATGAATCTAATAAAGACTGCTCAACTGCCGAAGCTCTTTTTTGTTTTCCTTTCCTAAGTTTCATCAAATCAACCTCATACAATATCAAACTTCAATTAACACCATGATGCATCAAGAAGTCCATATCTTATGCCTTCTTGCTTTTCTTTCCAGTGGTTTCTCCAAAGTTCTCTTTTGAGATCTGCTCCTTAACCTTTTCAAATACTGAATTAATCTCTTCTGGTTTTATTCCTTTCTTCAGATATTGTGAGAAGAGTTTGTTGTACTTTTCAGTTCCTGAAATTTGCTTTGCGTAATCAGATATGTGCTTTCCGCTTATTCTCTCCTCATCAAATTCTATCTCTCCAACTGGAATCTCTAATCCTGCATCAATTGCTCCCTTCACGCATGCAAAAAGGAATGAACCTTTTGAAGGTGTGTGCAGACCGGAATCAAGAACAACTGACTTCTTGCCTGCAGCCAATGCCCTCTTTGCGCACATGAAGCCGACTAAGTATGCAGAAGGCAGATTCGCGGATTGCTTCCATCCATATTTTGCAAGCTCGCTTGCATCTGCTCTTGCAATCACTTCATCATGATTAGGTGTGAAACCTATGCACTGCACTAATATGTTTCTGTTTGTCTTCCTTACAACAAATCTTGGAAGACCAGACTTAAGTAATGCCAATCTCTTTCTGTAATTGGTGAGATTAAGCCTTCTTCTCTTGAACGCCAATTTGTATGTCGGTCCTGTTGCCTTTGCCATAATTATCACTTCTATTTTCAATATAATCTAATATTATATACTCGTAATAATACTAAATTTGCATCAGTTATTTCTTCTCCTTTGTCGGCTTTGGTTTGAGGTATCCTTTCTCTGTCAGATAGAGAAGAACTCTTGATCTGTCAGGGAACGCTCCTCCTTTAATCTTCAGATAAGTTTCTCTATATGCTGCATTGCTCACGAACAAACCTCTCTTCTTGAATGACTTGATCAGCTCTCTTTGTGCTCTTATTCTATTAACCCAAACCTCTTTTCCTCCAGCTCTTGCAGAATGGGTTCCTCTTCTTCTTGCAGTTTTGTGAGCTCTTCCTAGCCTTCTTTCTTCATCATGGATTCTACCTATTGCTCTAGATACTCCTTTCTTCTTTTCAACCAATATTGCTTTCTGCTTTATGAGAGCTCGAACATCGTCTTTTGTGACTGCTTTCTCTATTTCAGATAATCTAGATGAATCGAACTTTATCCTGCTTATTCCTGCACCCGTTATTTGGGATGCCATTCTTTTTATTGATGACATTGACATAAATTTCACCTACGAATATACAATCACTGCTTTTGGTGCTTTGCGCTTATGGGATTGAGAACCTCGATCTTCATCTCTTTTGCTTTCTTTATGATCAATTCTCTCTTCTTAGCGCCGACTGCGGCTGCGATTCTTATCGCAAATCCTTTCTCAGGAATTCCATCCATGTCCTTTAATGAGCGCACAAGAATCTCTTTAACGCCAGAAGGATGAAAATCTCTATCATTTCTTGCGCTTCTCCATCCTATCTTAGGAGATGCTCCCATTATCTTCTTGCCCACTCTTTTCTTGTTGTCTATTCCCCTTGGTTTTCTCCACCTCATCTTAACTCTTTTCTTTCTTCCATAGTTAGGTGGTAGGAATTTTGGATGTTTTCTCATAATATAACACCTTGATTATAATTTATTAGCATTTAAACATAAACAAATGCACTCTATAATGGGTCATATATCCCATCTTGGAACACTCTAGGATCCTTTTCTTTAATGTATGTTGCATTCTTGAGATTTGCTGCGGTTTGCCCTACTGCGTGCTTGTCTGGGCCAGTCAGGATTATGAATTCTTTTTCAACTTTCATCTTCGTGTCCCCCACAATATTCGCTTTTCTTGGATTCTTCTCTCCAAGGAAATTCTTTATGAGGATCTGGGAACCCTTCTGCTCAAGAGTGAATGGAAAGTGTGCGTATACCATCTGAAGCTTTAATGTATAACCTTCTGTGACTCCTTTCAATGCTGATTTGAAAAGCGCCTCTGTCGTATTTACAATAGCCTTTGAATCTCCAGATATCTTTACCTTTCCAGCATCGTTTGAAACAGTAACATCTCTAAATTTATATGACACTTTTCCCTTAGGACCAGATACTGTGAATGAATCCTTTCCTATTTCGACGCTCAATCCAGAGGGAATATCTATAATTGCTTCCACCATATTAACACCTATAGTTACAAACTGCGATCAATTATGAAATTAATACAACTTAGTAAACGTATGCTACAAGTCTTCCTCCAGTCTTCAGAGACCTTATCTCTTTATTTGTGACTATTCCTTTCGGAGTTGTTATTATGATTATTCCAAAGTCCTTGCTTGGAAGATATTGTTCTTCAACCTTTCCGATCTCGGAATATTTAACGGGGAATCTTGGCTTTATAACTCCACAGTAGTTTATTGGCCCGATTCCTTTTATTATGAAATATCTTGTTGGGCCTTCGCTGACTTCCGTAAATTCATCTATGTATCCTTCCTTCTGGAGTATCTTTAGGACTTCTCCAGTGAAGTTAGATGCCAGTACCTTGCATTCATTTTTTCCTGCATTTTTATGAACGCGAATTACATTCAAAGCATTTGCAAGTATGTCCATATAATCACACTCTATACCAACTATAAACATCAATATCGGCAACAAATCTAGAAATTCATCCGAATTTCTTGAATCCTATTGAATCTCCAATCTCTCTGAAACATCTTCTGCAGATGTTAAGATTATACTTTCTAATTATGCCTCTCGAAGTGCCGCATATTCTGCACTTTCTTAATCCCTTTCCCCTGTATCTGACTTCGATCGGTCTTGTACTCTTCTTATTCATATATATTCACCTTAAACTTTTCTTGTAGAAACTTCTCAGTTTCTTCAGGAGTAACTTCATGAGTATGTCTTACCTTTGATTTGGATCTTCTCCTAAGTTCTACTCTTTTTCCAGGTCTAGTCATAGTTCCGCATACATCAAAACCAATTATACCGATTGTTGGATCATATTTTGCACCTGGAAAATCTATGTACTCTTTTATTCCGAATGCAAAATTGCCGTATTTGTCTATCGATCTCTTGTTGAGTTTGAAATCCACTGCATCAAACGCATTTCTAAGGAAATTTTCTGCTTCCTTTCCTCTTAATGTTACCTTTACTCCAATAGTGTCTCCTTTCCTTATCCCAAATGTTTGAACTCTCTTTCTTGCTTTTGTATAAGATGCCTTTCTTCCAGTGATTCTTTCAATGATTGTTTTTGCTTTCTTTAGCTTTTCTCCAGTTTCTCCAGCACCTATGTTTACAGTCACTTTTTCGAGTTTTACTTCGCGCATATCCATAATATCACTTCTTAATACATGAAAGATTACTAAATTGGATCAATTCAAATGAATTTTTCTTTTACAGGAAATGCATATTTCGCAAGTGTGATTGCAGAAGAACCGTCTTGAAGTTCTCCTTGGATTTCACTGTTTCTTGTTGCAGATCCTAATGAAATCTCTTTTATTTTGATAAGGTTGCCTATTTTCTTTCCACCAGTTATAAAACATAAAGAAGACTTCTTTAGCTCAAGTTTTCCAATGGGTTTTCCATCTGGAATTGATATCTCTACAGTGTCTCCTATATTTGCATCAAAATCCATGATGTTTCTTCCGTCATGAAGCGTAAGCTGTATCTTTCCTCCTTTTACCTTTGTCTTGTTCCTTACTTGGCAGAGTTTAACTGATGGATTAGAAGTTTTTTCAAATTTTATCTTTCCTTTTGTATCAACAAGTACTCTCCAGCTGTTCTCTCCTATTGTTATTACATCCATTAACCCCACTGTTTCTTTTGGCTCTGTTCTTACCACTCCGTCAATTTTTACCTGTCTTGTATTCAATACATTTTTTGCTTCTCTTGCTGTCTTTGCAAATCCTAATGCAATTATTGCATGGGATAATGGAAGCGAAAGTTCCTTCTGATGCCTTCCAGGTAATGGATTCAAAGACCATGTAAGTTGTTTTCTAGGCAAACCAAAAGACTTTGGCATTGCGATTCTCTTCAAATGTTTTGTACCACTTTTTTTCGCCATAAAAATCACACCTTAATTGATAAACATTATTTTGATTTTATCTAAATCTCCTTTTCTTTTTTATATTGGATCTTGAACGCTCTGTTGAAACTATTATATTCTCAACCCTAGATTCAAGACCGAAACTCCTCACTAATCTTGTTTCAATAAGGAAATTGCCGGACTGAATCCTTTTGTTCTTACTGTCCAGTATATTTGTTCTCAACTGTGTCAACATAAATATCACTTTATTTCTAACTATTTTCTACAACTCCTTCTCATCACTTTCTTTCAACCATTTCAATTATCATTGCATTTGAAGGGTCTATTGGATAAAATGATTCCTTTCCATTTGCTTTCTTAAGTGTGATTCCTTCAACAAATATCTTTGCATCAGAAAGGATCACCTTCGCTACTTTTCCTTCTTTGCCCTTGAATTTGCCTCTCAGTATTTTTACCTTGTCTCCCTTCTTTACTTGAATTGCTCTTTTCTTCACCTTTGCTCTCAGATCCTTGCTTAGATGAACATGGACAAAGTTCTTTCTTAAATGGAGTGGAGCAGTATATCTGAATTTCCTTTGTGTTCTCGGTTTTCTTGAGCTTATCATAAATACACCCTACAAAGATTATATAATTGACCATGCGATTCCAGCGACCTTTGGATATCTGTCTACTATTTCTCTTGCAACAACGCCCTTGATCTCAGTCCCTTTTGGCAATCCTGCATCGTCTATCAATGCGCATGCGTTGTCCTCAAACATTATTCTTACTCCGTTTGCTCTCCTGAAAGGCTTTCTTTGCCTTATTATCAATGCCTTCTCCACTTTCTTGATCATCTGCGGAGAGCCCTTCTTTACTGCTACTATTGCCACATCGCCAATTCCTACGCTTGGCTTTCTTCTTCTTTTTGTTGGAGCTTTCAACATACCTATTATCTGAACTACTTTTGCCCCGCTGTTATCATCACAATTTATGATCGCGCCTACAGGCAATGATCTCGGAACTTTTGATTGCAGTGCTTTCATAATTTCACCCTATAATTATCAAATTTTCATGAAATTTTGTGTACATAATTACATGATTATGACTTTTCATCTTTTCCCATTATCTCTGTTATTGTCCATGTTTTTGTCCTGCTGAGCTTCCTGCATTCTCCTATCTTTACCTTGTCTCCTACTTTTGCATTTATGCAAGGTGGATTGTGCGCAGCATATCTTGAACGGGTTCTTGCATATCTCTTGTACTTGGGTATGTAAACCATTCGCTGTCTCTCTACGATTGCAGTCTTCTTTGCCTTTGTGCTTACTACTGTACCTACCAGTACCTGGCCCCTTACTTTTACATCACCATGAATGAAGCATTTTGGATCTCCACAGTTTTCTTCTTTTCCTACCATATAATCAACCATTAATTAACTTGTTAATACGAAACATTTGAAACATCATTCGAATTTTATCTTCTTCAACCTTTCTTCAGGAGAATATAATATTTTTGATCCCTCAACACTGAAGACCTCTCCCCTTTTTTGAAAGAGGAATAAAGATCCTTTCTTTGGGATCAAAACCTCCTTTCCATCTTCTTTCTCTATCTTAAATGTATTTTTTGTTTCATCAACAACAATTCCCTTTATCCCTATCTGTTCTGGGGAAGCGCTGTTGATTACTTCAACCTTCAGACCTATGTATTCTATTAGATATTTCAGGTTTTTTAATTTTGAATTCATTTGAACATTTGTTTTTGATTTTTTTTGGTCTGACATCAAATCATCATTAACATATCAACTGATTATTTTCGGATTATTGAAATGTTCTCTTCAGGATAACCTACCTTCGTTAGCAATTGTTTTATCTTTGCTCCATGATCTCCTTGAAGGATTATTTCATCATTCTTCACTGTTCCACCGCAAGCAAGCGATTGCTTGAGCTGCTTTGCAACACGCTCAATTGAATTCTTGTCCACGCCAGCTACGATCGTGACCAGTTTCCTGAATTTTGCCTTTGTTATTGTTACTTTTATCTTTTGCGCTGTTTCTTTCTCAATTGCAGCGCAGGAACATATGTCTTTAGGAAGTCCACATCCAGAACATATGTCTCCTATCAGTTTGTGCACCCCACATGTGGGGCATATGTTTTCAGCCGTTTTCTTCACCTCACACAATATATGATTTAACTTGATTTAATATAACGTAATTCTTATCTCATTCAATTAATTTTTCTTCTGGGCTTCGCTTTTTTCCTTCTTCTCTTCTTTGCCAAGGATGCCCAATTCCCTTGCCCTCATGTAGGTCTTCATTCTTGCAATTGTTCTCTTGATGGTTTTTATCTTTCCATAGTTTCTAGACTTTCCTGCTGCTGAAGACCTTGTTCCGTACTCTATGCTTAATTCTTTTTCAAGATCCGATATCTTTGATTTCATCTCATCAGCATTCATGCCTTTTATGTCTTTTACCTTCATATGATCACATCACAACCGCGGATTAAAACCTGCGGAAATCACTTCTTTCTTCTGTGCGCTGACTGCTTTTTCTGCTGGAGCTGCTCCATCTTTACTTCTTTCTTCTGCTCCTTTTTTGACTCCAGCTGTTCTTTGCTTTCGTTTTCTTCAGAATACTTGATTATATTAGGAACTTCAACCTTTGCAACCTTGTCTGGAAATACTGCAGTAGGTGGAGCGATTGAAACTCTTACATTGATTGCACCGTATTTCGGTCTTGCCGTCACTTGCGCCTTCTTTATCTGCTTAACAACTTCTCCTGCTTTTGGCAAGTAACCCCATGCTACACGCATGCTTCTTGCCTTCGCTCCTTTTGCTGCAATCTTTCCGCCAACCACGATCTCAGCGCCGAGGGCGCCAGCATCGATTATTTTCTTGAGAGATGAATGTATCAATGCCCTTAACGGCTTTCCTGACTCAATGTTCTTTGCAATTGAGTATGCAATTAGTCTTGGTTCAAGTTCAATTTTCTCGACTGGAACAACTGCAATCTGAGGATCGCTGACTCCAAATTCTCTTTGTATCGTATCCGCTAATGTCTTTATTGATTTTCCTTTCTTTCCAATCAGTCTCCCAGGGTTTGCAACCTCTACAGTTATTCTTGTAACCATCGGAGTTCTTTGTATTGTAACATTGCTAAACCCAACTCTCTCTAATTTTTCCCTAAGGAAATTTGCTATCTGATATCTCGTAACGGAATCATCTATGAATTTTCTTTCAATTGCCATTAAATCACTCCTTAATTAAGCATAACACTATCTAAAATATTATTCCTTGCCTTCGGTTTTCTCAGCCTTTGGTTTCTTTGTTTCCTTTGATTTCTTCTCTGATTTTTCAGCAGATTTTTGCTGCTTTTGCTCTGGTTTTTCTGTTGTTTCTTTCTGTTTTTCTTTCACTTCTGAAACCACTTCATCTGTTTTTTCATCAACTGTTTTCTCAATTTTCTTTTCCATCTCTGCAGCCTCTGCCTTTGCCTTTGCTCTCTGCTCTATCTTCTGCTTCTGTTGCTTGAGGAGCTCTTCATTCTCTTTTCCTGCAAGAATTATCTCCACTCTTGCCGTCTCATAGTTTGATCTCATCTGTCTCCCCTTAGATTGAAGACGAGGATATATGGCCTGCTTGTTTGCAGAAGCATGAACTATAATTAACTGATCAAGGCCTTTTGAAGTTGCGTTTGCGATTGCATTGCTCAGAACTCCAAGAACATACTTGGCAGCCTTAACTGGATACCTGCCTTTCTTTCCTCCAAGCTCTCTTCTGTGACCAAGCTTCTTATTCCATCTCCTATAAAGTACTGGGAAGCCTTCAAGAACTGCAGTTAGATATTTTGTTCCATCTTCTGCAGACATTCCTCTTATATTGTCACAAACCGCACAAAGGTCCTTGTATGATGCATCTATGTTGTACTGTTGTGCCTTTGCAATCTGCTTTTCGCTGTATTGTGATTTCTTATTGAAACCATATTCGTAATGAACCATATAAACACCGTTTCAAACATTCAACTACATAGCTGAAGTCCAATTATTTCAGAGCGACCGCCTTTGAACCTCTTGTAGCTCCGATACCTGGACCGCTGTGGAGAACTCTTCCTGTTGTATGCACGAAATCTCCAAGCCTGAAGCCGACCATTTCCGGTTGTATGTTCACTTGCTTGAATTCCTTTCCGCTGTGAACCATGAATTTCATACCAACCCATTTCGGAATTATTACTGCTTCTCTTATATGTGTTTTGATCGGCTTTGAAGCGCCGAATTTCTCTGCTTTTATTAGAAGTTTTTTGTATTCTATTGGCATTTTCTTGATGTATCTTCTTGCTCTTGATTCTATTAAATTTGCAAATTCATCAAGAGACATTGCCTGAAGCTCTTCAAGAGATTTTCCACGAAATATAAATTTTCTTGCCATTTAATCACTCCTTATGAATATCTTCAAAATCAAACTTTCTTTCTCTTCTTTCCTCTTCCTACTGAAGCGGCTGCCAAAAGACCAACCTTTCTTCCTGGAGGTGCGTTCCTTGCAACAATTGTTGAACGACCTGAGTGGTGCTGCTTTCCACCGAATGGATGGTCGTATGCAGACATTGCAACTCCTCTGACCTTCGGCCAGTATCTTGCTGTTGAAGACACCATGTGATATTTTTTGCCTGCTTTGAATACAGGCCTTACTAATCGTCCACCCATTGAAATTAATCCGATTTGCGCTCTGCAGTTAGCATTGAATGTCTTAACTTTCTTTGAAGGAAGCGCAACATATACCTCCTTGTCTGTGTGAGAGATTATTGTTCCTGATGTTCCTGCAGCCCTTATTAATTTTCCTCCGTCACCTGGAACCAACTCTATATTATAAACATACATTCCATCTGGAATCCTTGCTAAAGGAAGGACGTTTCCTAATTTGATTCCTGCATTTGCTCCGAATTCTATTTCATCTCCTATTGCAATTCCTTCAGGTGCAAGCAGTGAAATTATTTTTCCATCCTCTGTTTTTACATTCATTATCAAACCGCTGTGAACAGGATTATGTATGAATTCAAGAACCTTTGCCTTTACCACAGAGTTCTTTTCTTTTTCATCATAAGATCTAAATGAAACTTCCGCATTGAATTTATGAGATGGAGCAGAGAATGCCGGGCTTCCCTTTCCTCTTCTTTGTTGATTTAGCATTTTACCCATAAACACACCTATTTAATCATTAAATTATCATTACAATATTTTAAGTTTTGATGCAAGATCCATTGCTGAAGATTCCTTTTTCAGCTTAACGTATGCAACCTTTTTGTTTGAGAAGTTGTTCAGTATATTAACAGAAGCAACCTTCACGCCGTATTCTTTCTCAATGTATTCTTTTATTGATTTCTTTGTTTGTTCAGAATCAACATTGAATACTAATGTGTTGTTCTTCGATATTTGATTTATTGCCTTTTCAGTTGTTACAGGATATATAATCATAATTCCACCCAATACAATCATTTATTGAACATCATCGATCATATCTTGCTTAAATTTTCAATTGCTGATTTTGTCCAAACTGTCAATCTTCCCGGAACCCCACCGGGCGCAAGATCAGAAACCTTCAAAGAATCTACAGTTGTAGCTGTAACTCCGGGAAGGTTCTTTGCTGCTTTAAGGAGTTTTGAATTCTTGCCTGCAACTAAAAGAATTGATTTTGGCGTCTTTACTCCGCCTTTTCTTCCATTGTTCCTTTTTCTTCTTTCTTCAGCTCTTTCTATGTCCTTTGCAAGATCAAGATTCTTGAATAAAGATATGACCTCTTTTGTTTTTGCTAAAGATTCGCATGAATCGTCAAGCACTATAGGTATTTCTATCTTTGGCAATGCATGCTTCTTGCCAACAATGTCTTTGTTTGCAGTGGCTGCAATTGCAGAGTATAAAGCCTTTTTCTTCTCTCTCTTGTTTATTCTCTCAACAAGAACTTTTTCTACTTTTGGAGGGTGAGCTCTTCTACCTTTTACTGCCCATGGAACCACTCTTACTCTTCCAATCCTTCCTTTTGGATAGAGTTCTCTTGGAAGCTTTGCACCTCCTCTATTCTTGAGAGAGTGGTAAGCCTCTTTCCTACCGACATACCTTGCAGTTGTCTGCAAACCTGCTCTTGGAAAAGTTCCTTTTGGCTGGAGTTTTTCTGATTCCTCAGATAAAACTGCTCTTCTTATAAGGTCTTCCCTAACCTCTGTTTTGAATATCTCTGGAAGCTCGATTTTTCCAGTTGATGAACCATTTTGAGAATATAATGAAATACTTGCCATATAATCAACCTATTGTCTTTTGAATATCAGAACCATAAAATCTGTGGCTTCTGTACAGCGTCATTCCTTATAGATTTCCTAAGGAATACAAATCTCTTTTGAGTTCCTGGAATCGAACCCTTGACGCATATGTATTGTGATTTAACCTCTCCATAATGGGGATAACCTCCAGGTACATTTGCGTTGGATGAATCGCTTCCAATGATTAATATTCTATTGTTGTATTGTGTTCTTCTATGGAATCCTTGCTGACCTGCCTGAGGAGTGGTATACATGACATATGCTGGATGCCATGGACCTAATGTACCTCTGTGTCTTACTCTTCCCGTATTGTGTGGTCTTTGTTTGTGGATTCCGAATCTCTTGATAACTCCTTGCCAACCATGTCCTCTTGTAACTGCAACTGCATCGACATATTCTCCTTCTTCAAAAACGTCCTTCGGAGTCATCTCTTTTCCAAGTATGGATTTAACATAATCTAATTGTGATTTTACATCTTTTCCGCCGATAGCTATTTCAACAATGTCTCCTTTCTTCTTTGGAATTCCTGCTTCTTGCGCATTGGTTACTGCCAAAACTGAAAGATAAAGATCGTTTTTATCTTCGTCTTTAAATGAGGATATTTTTTCTTCTAGCCATTTTATATCATTTCTTTTCTTTTCTTTCTTTGACATACCAAGCATTGATGCTAATTTTGGTGTAACTGAAAGAGCATCACCCAAGCAATTAGTTCCAGTCAATGTTTTTTGATAAAGTCTTGCACCGAATATAGTTATCTTTGGTGCTTCGAGTACTGTAACTGGCACGGTCAATTCCATTCCTTTTGTTGCAGATTTGGAATCATCTATCATTCCTGCCTGTCTCATTCCAACTTTGTACACAGGATATCCCAACAACTGAACCTTGTCAGTAATTCTCCAAGTTCGCATTCTTGGAGTAATGTCTCTCGAACGTTTTCTTGGTTTGAATGCAAGAGAACCTGCTCTTGGCTTAATAACTTTTCCCATTTACCATCACTTTGTGAATTATGAATATGATTGTGAATATAAACACTGTATGTTATGAAATTACTTACATATTTACAGCGCGGTAGTGCATTGATATGCAGTATACCTGTCACGCATCAAGAGATACGTGAGTCTCTCGCGTTAATCGATCGCAGAGACCGCTTTGCCGGGAAACGATCTAAAAATCGTTAATATATAATATTATATTAGATTTATAAATATTACTATGCCTCACTTAACTTATCTTTTTACACCAAAAATATCACAGGAAAACAAGTTCAGATATATTTATGAACGTTTACAATCAAATATATATGTCTAATTTTGGAGGTGTTGGGATGGAGAAGACAATTGAAAATTTGGCAAAGGCATTTATAGGTGAAAGTCAGGCAAGGAATAGATACACTTTCTATGCGAAAGTGGCAAGAAACGAAGGATATGAGCAAATTGCAGAAATATTCCTGATAACTGCAGATAACGAGAGGGAGCATGCAAGCTGGCTGTTTAAGCTTATCAATGAATTGAAGAAAAAAGCTGCTGAGAGAGGAGAAAAAATAGAGAAATATGATGAA
Organism: Candidatus Micrarchaeia archaeon; assembly: GCA_038874185.1. Lineage (GTDB taxonomy): Archaea > Micrarchaeota > Micrarchaeia > CABMEP01 > CABMEP01 > DTQF01. The sequence goes on along the minus strand of JAVZCX010000003.1, from coordinate 14,449 downwards.
ATAAAAGTTGAAGCATCAGCTCCAACCGTATTCGGAAATACTATCGATAATCTTAAGGCTGCAATCGCAGGAGAAAACTACGAATATACTAAAATGTATCCTGAATTTGCAGACATTGCTGAAAAAGAAGGTTTAAAGGAAATTGCACAAAGAATTAGAGCGATAGCAAAGGCAGAGCAACATCACGAGGAGAGATACAAGAAAATACTTGAGCAACTTGAGAATGGCACCTTCTTTAAGAAAGGAGAGAATGTCTGGTGGGTATGCAGAGAATGCGGATATGTCCATTTTGGAAAATTCCCTCCCGAGAAATGTCCTTCATGCGATCATTCAAAGGCGTTCTATCAGTTGAAATGCGAAGAATACTAAAAAACTAAGGACGATAAAAGTAATAAGGAAATGGTGGTTAAATGGTTGAACTAAATCAGATCTATAAATGTTCAGTATGTGGCAATATTGTAGAGATAACTCATGCAAGCATGGGAACATTAGTTTGCTGTAACAAGCCAATGGAGTTATTGGTAGAAAAAACAGAGGACCAGGGATATGAAAAACATGTGCCAGTAATAGAAAAAATTAGGGGTGGATTCAAAGTTAAAATTGGTTCCATTCCACACCCAATGGAACCTGAGCATTATATCGAATTTATCGAATTGCTTGCAGACGATAGAATCTATAGAAAGCACCTAAAGCCGGGAGACGCGCCGGAAGCAGAATTCAAGATAAATGCAAAGAAAATAACAGCAAGAGAATATTGTAATATTCATGGACTTTGGAAGAAAGAACAGTAATCCAATATTGAACGTATGCAAACTCGCGTTATTTGTTTTCTTTTGTATTTTTCCTAATTTCTTTATTTTATTTACTCTTTAATATCTTTTATTCTGTTTATAGAAGAATGCATGTATAGAGTGTTAAAGAGAATTGCTTACTCTTTCCCAACCATCTATTAGTACTACATCTAATACAGAACGAGTATGTTCTCTTGCCCATCTATCAGCTTGCATTATATCTTCAAGAGTAGGGTTTACAATCATGCTTGTCTTATGTATATTCATAGTATGTCTTACTACTTTTATTATATCTCCGAATTTTATTTTTCCTTGTAAAAAGTATTCTACAACCGCTACTTCATTAGCTGCATTCATAACTGCAGGCATTGTACCCCCTAATCTACCTGCCTCATAAGCATACATTAACGCAGGAAAACGGATTGTATCTGGTTGGAAAAATGTAAATTGCCCTACTTTAATTAAATCTAGAAATGCATAATCTCCAGATTGAATTCTTTTTGGATAGGACAAGGCATATTGAATTGGAACTCTCATATCGTGTACTCCGATCTGTGCCATTATAGATCCATCAATATACTCGACCATAGAATGAATTATTGATTGAGGATGAATGACAACTGAAATATCTCGGTAAGGAATGTTATATAACCAATGCGCCTCGATTACCTCTAATCCTTTATTCATAAGAGTTGCACTATCTACAGTTATCTTTCCTCCCATATTCCATGTCGGATGTTTTAATGCTTGCTCTCTAGTTGCTTCCATAATTTTTTCAAGGGGCCATAATTTTTCATCTCTAAATGGGCCGCCGGAACAAGTTAAGATTATTCGCTTAACATCTTTCTTTCTATTTCCTTGTAATGATTGGAATATTGCGGAATGTTCGCTATCGATAGGCATTAAAGAAACTTTATACTTTGCAACATGATCCATTACAATGCTTCCTGCGCAAACCAATGTTTCTTTGTTTGCGAGAGCGATATTCTTTCTTAACTTTATTGCTTCCAACGTTGGAACTAAACCGACACTTCCCACTACTGCAGTTACAACTGTGTCTGCTTCTTTTGTTGTGGCGACAGAATTCAAAGCTGCTTCTTCACAAAATACTTTGGTTTTTATATTTTGAGAATGACAAAAACCAGCAATTAAACCTGCTTCTCTCTTTTTATATACCCCCACTACTTTAGGTTTGAATTCTTTTATTTGTTCTATAAGCAATTTAATATCATTTGATGTACCATATGTGGCAAGTCCAACGACACGAAACTTATCCTTGTGATTTCTTATCACGTCAAGGGTTTGTGTTCCGATACTTCCAGTAGAACCTAATATAGAGATATTCTTCATAAAAATCACAAATTTAGAGAACAGTTTAAATATAAATACTTTTCCATTGAAACATAGAGTTAGCGGTGGAATAATGGAAAAAGGAGAACCAAACCTTGAAGAGGTTCTAAGAAATGGAAAGGGAGAATACAGAGTGCATAGAAAAGGCATGTTCCAACGGATAGTGTTCACTATAAAAATAATAAAAGAACCATATGGTGAATATCCAGTTCTATTTACAGATAGGATAATAGACATGAAAGAAGCAGTCAGGCTTGCGGAAGAACTTCAGATACCTGTATTTACCCCAAATGGAAATGCATTTCCAAAGGGAAAGAGCGGAAAAGACTTTACAGGATTGATGAGCAAGATAAAAAGATAGTAAGGGATTATGATTTGGTGTTTGTATGAAAAAAATAGAAGAGATGTACATGGGAGAAGGCGGTTCTCTTTTTGACTCTGTAGACCTAAGTATAGTTAAGGCCGATTCTGAAGAGATTAAAATGATAAGGAAAAAACTGGAAAAAACACTTGAAAGATATAAGAAAACTTCTGATGACAGGGCTCTTGCACTCGTATGCGCTCTTGCTATAGAAAACGAACTTGACGAAGTATTGAAGGCATGGATACCTACTTATAAAATATTGATGGAGGAGAAAGGATTTGATTTCTCATCCAAAATAAACCTTGCAAAGGCTCTGAAATTAATACCTGGAAAGATAGTTAATGGAATCGAACCGATAAAGAAGATCAGAAATATATTTGCACATAATCTCGATATTGAAACATTCAAAATGATTAAAGAAGTAGACGAGGAAGTAATTGTTTCGTTGAACAACAAACTGAAAACATTTATTCCAGACTGGAAAGAAGATAATCCACGGCTTGCAATTTTTGAACTCACTGTTATAATCGTTCTTGGACTGAATTTATATTCTAAAAAAATAGAATTACTAAACAAATACATAAGAACTAGAGAGAATCTGGATAAGATAATGGATGAGGCAATGAGAAAAAATTGATTTCGCAGTATTTTTTCTCTTTTGTTTTTTTTATATCTTTTTTGTTTTTTTGTATCTTAAATAAATGATTAAAACTCAAATAAGTGATTAAGGATTCGGATTTCGATTGAATATCGTTCTAATTTCTTCTGAATAAATGAAGCTTATCTCCTCATCTATCTCATCCTCGGTAAGAACACCGATTTTGACTGCAAGTTCAAGAAGACCTATTTCCTTATCTAAAATTTCAATTTCATTTTCTTCTAAGTAATTGAGGACTAGCTCTGCGACATCTGATATCCAAACCCTTGCAAGCTCAAGTCTGAATGCGTCTAAGTATGTATTACCATATACATCATAAAGTCGCGAATAGAATTCTTCTCTATTAATCGTCTTCTCTTTATCAAATGGAATTATATGTTCTGGACAATCTACAGATATCATTCCTTCCATAGATTTAAATCCAAGATGAAAGATAGGGAATGCACGGCAGACAAGCGGCCTATTTTCATATATTTTGCACTTTGAAACCCCATAGTCAAATGAAAGAAACGGACATTGACTACTTTTGGCTGAGATTTTATTTTTTGTCTCACTTTTCTGCTTGCAATTCTGAGCATATTGCTCTTCTTTAAATCTAAGATTCGAATTTATAGGCTGTAACCCCCAATAAAGGATTATTTCTGTATTTTTGTATTTTATTTTGTTTCCAGGAACTATCTTTATTGATTGATCGAATGAAAAAAGAAGATTTTTTTCCCATTCAAATAATGCGAGGTTTTGCATGTCCTTACAGCAGTATCCGCAGTTTATACATTTGAATTTATTGCTCTTTTGCATCTCAAAAACCTTTGAAACCCGAGATTAATGTTATGCGATATCGACCAAATCTAGCGACCAAATCTGGTAATCTGTTACTAAAGCTGATGATCAGTTCATCTTATATAAGAAAGTTCATCCTGTTTCTTTGGAAGTTCAACAGGCATCTGGCCACGAGTCAATTCCTCCTCTAATTTCTTTATTATTCCCTCGCTTTCTTTCGCTTTTTCTGTAAGTTTAGAAACATCAACTTTTATTCCAGTTATGTCAGAAAGTACTTCTATAACTCTTTGGGCTGATTTATGGTCTATGTATGTACCATGTGTCTCTCCCATTAAACATATGCCATCCATTCCCTTTAGTTTTCCAAGGCCAAGCAAGACACCTGCAGCTCCGATTATAGATCCCTCAACTTCTCCAAAAGTAACGCCAAACTTCTTATAAAACTCAACATCTTCCTTATTTATCACAGCGCCAAAAACTCTCGGCTTCTCTACAAGCTTCCCCATTCCGTATCCACCAAGAGTTATTATTCTCTTGCCGCCCAATAAAGAGAAATACTCAAGAATTATGTTCATCACTTCGAATTGGGCTCTTGAACTAACCGGTTGGACATCCCCTATTAAGATTATAAGATCATTCTTCTTTTTTGGATCTTTATAGAGATAAAATTCATTAACGAGCATCTTTATTGTTCCATCCTTGTTTATCAAAACTTGATGTGGAAAATGGTAAGAATATAGAGTTGCTATTTTCTTTGCTTTAAGCTCGGAAACCAAGTGCTCAGCAGCAAGCTTGCCTACAAAACCAATTCCGGGAAGACCTTCTATCAACGTCGGATTTACTAATCCTGAAACCTTTTCATGAACCTCTATATTTGTTTTTATGCCGCTTCTAGTAGAAAGAAACGCCTTTTCTAATATATGATTTGCCTTCTGAGTGTTTTTTTTATTTGAAGTTGTTTTAACTGGTCCCTTTGATTGCTTAACCATAAAATCACCGTTAAAATGTGAATAGAATGATTCATTCATATAGAGAGGATTCTGAAATTCAATATGGAATCTTTTCTTTTTCCTGCGTTCCTTGCATTTCATTCTCCTCAAGAATACTAAGCCTTGATTTTATTCTCTCCCTAATGTTCTTCTCAACCCCGCTCGCAATCGGATGCGGTGAAATCGTATCTTTATTGCAATGTATGCTCAACAAAGTATATTTTTTGCAGACTTGACATTTCTTTAGTTTTTTCATCTTCTCCCTTGCAGATGATCTTTACAAAGATTTAATTAAATTGATACAAGAAGTCTACTCTTCTTCTCTCTCGAATTTTACTTCGCACTCGTTTTTCGAAGCTGATTTTGTAACATTCTCTACAAACTGCTTTAGTTTTTTCTCACATTTTTTGAAATCGTCATCCTGAACGCTTATTTGGTAGTACGGAGCTCCCAGATAATGCACAGATATGCCGGATCCTTCTTCTACTGAAAGTAAATCCTTTATTATATCTATTCCGCCTTCTTTTGTGCACTTTATGGACATCTTGCCTTTTATGCTTCTTACCTGCTTCTTTATGTTTTCGTTTGCAGTTTCAACTATTGCATCAATCCATTCCTGTGGAAGTTTTGTCTTTTTCAGGACCGAAACATCTTCCCTAACTACTTCTTCAAATGCAGAAAAAGAATCGTCGAAATTAGACTCGAGGATAGACTTGACCTCTTCAATTGAAAGTTTGGTTGTTTTATTAGAACTCTTTATCTTTTCTCTTGCAACTTCAAGGAGCTTTAATACTCTCTTGTCTCTTTTTATCTGTTCCAGCTTTCTTTGCTGTTCAGCTTCTGTAACTCTCTTAAGAGAAACGTCCACCATGTTCTTTTCTGGAACTACTCTATGAACTCTGACTACAAGCCTCTGACCTTCCTTGAGAAAGTTTCTTATGTTCTTTACCCACCCAGATGAAACCTCTGAGACATGGAGAAATGCATCCATATCGTAGTCTTCCATTTTACAAAATGCCCCATATGGAAATACCTTATTGACAGTTACAACGACTAGCTCATCTAATTCCGGGACATTTTTCTTTTTTTCCATTTAATTACCTTTATTGATATGATACTAAACAACCTTTGTTATCTTACCAAGTATTTTTGCATAACCACCTGTAGGTTTTGCAAGTGGTTTCTTACATAAGCTGCACATAACAGTTCTCTTCGCTGTGTTAAATACGTATTGCTCATTTCCGCATTCATGCTTTACTAACAAGAATTTTGATTCTGAATTAGTCTTCATCGTATCACCTTATGATATTTCAAGAATGAATATCTTTGCTCATTCTTTCTTAGTTATTTCAAGAACTTTCCTTGTTCTTGTCCCAATTATTCTTTCTTGCTTCTTTTTACATTCAGTGCATTCAAGAATTACTTTTTGATGCTTGCCCATTTTCTTGACAGATTTCTTACCCTTGACCTTACCTACATAACCTGTAAGTTTTCTGTCATATCTTGCTTGACCAACTGAAAAAGGTGATTGCTTTCCTTTCTTATAAAGCTTAACCTTTTGAGTGGTATGCTTATTGCAATTTGGACAATATGTTCTAATCGTATCAACCATTTTCATATCATCAGCTCCTTTAAATAGCAAAAACACACAATTCCATAGTGAAATAATCACAATTAGGAGATTGTTATATTAATATTTACATATAAATATAAAAATATTAGTATATATGTCTGAAATACAATTCAATACTCTTTTTACCAAATATAATAAAAAACTAAAATTACTCTAGTCTCTTGGCTGCTCCAATCTGGATTAATATCTCTGCATCTTCTGCAATCAGCTCAATTTCCGATTGCTGTTTGAAAGGCCCAATCACAGAACCATTAGCCCCAACAAATTCATCAACGTCTTTTAAGAGAATTATTTTTAATTTGTCTCGCTTCGTTTTAAGGACAGAAGTGATTTGTTCTTCTGTTTTATCACATTCGACCTTTTGACACACTAATTCGTGGTCAGTTTCATTATTGAATTTCTGAACAATTGGGACTATCTGATTGTATATCTCTCTTTCTTTATCCAACATTTCTGGAGGAAGTTCTATTTCCTTATCATAGCTAAGAATATAATTGAAAACCTTCTCCAACCTTCTTTGATATATGAATTTTATCATTTTCAATGCATTATTGTATTCTCTCATTCCACTTGGGTCTGATTTATCATATGATGCGAGAAGTCTACCTGCAAGCTGATAAAAGTTTGAAGGTATTGCTGAAAGTCTTGAACCTTTTTCTCTTGCATGTATCCTCATAAGTTCATCGTATGTAATCTCTTCCATATAATCATCTTAAAAGTGAAGGGTTATAGAAACAGTATTGATTTAACAGAAATATATATTAATTATTACATTCGTCTGTTCAAGTAAAATTCCGATATCGTTTTAAAAACCATTCTATTCTGTAAGATCCTGTAAAATCTGTGCTGCCTTTACTCTCACATTTAATACCGGATCTAAAATCGACATCGAATTTAATTCAGACTTTGCTTCAGATATTTTTAACTTTGCTACTGCCTTTAGGGATGCCATTCTAATAACGTGGCGCTTGTCTGAAAGAAATGGAAGTATAGAAAGTTCGATTTCCTCCCTTATTTGATTTCCTTTATCAAATTTCATACCTATCTCAGCTAAAGAATTAATCATCTCTTCCTTCACAATCCAATCTCTTTCCTTTTCTAGCGCTTGTATGAGCAAGGCGCTTGCTTTTTCAGGATTTGGATTTAATCTAAGCGAATACGAAATAATTCTTCTAACTCCAAGATTAGAATCTTTTATCAGATATGACAAAGTTTGCCATTTTAACTTCTTTATCAATTCTGGATCCTTCTTCTTTAACAGATTCCTTACTATAATGATTTGATCTTCAGAAATAATCCCTTTCTTTGAATATTGTGCAAGAGAATCGTTGTATTGCCTTTTATCATATGGCTTCATTATTTCTTCATTATTTATGAAATTAGCTGCCTCGAAACTCATTCCTTCTTTGCTATCGGATTGCTTTGAATTATTTTTCTCTTCGAAAATCATTTCACCACAAAAATAAGAAGCATTTGAAGTAAATAAAGCTTACGGTTTAAATTTTGAATTTAGATTAACTAATTAATTGGTCTGTCTTTATTTTCTGGAAGAACAGCAACTTTCTTGCATAGCAAATAAATTGCTGCATATTCTGGCAGTTCTACAATCTGGTTCTTGTATGGGCCAAATGTTTGGCTCTTAAGAATGAATTCTGCACATGAATCTACATAAATCTTCATAGGGTCTTCTGAAAATATGATTGGCCTTGATGTCCAATCATACTTGTCGAAACTGTTTATATCAAACCTCTGTGCGAGTAAGCCTGTTTCTCCATGAATGCTATCCGGCATTCTTATAAGCTTGCTTGTATCAAATGTCACTCCCTCATCTACAAATGCAGCCTGATCTTTCTTTATTGCCTCAACAATCTGAGAAAAGAACCTCTTCTTATCCGATACATAAACCGCTTCCCAATTTCCATTTGAAATCTGTTCTGCTGCGTCAATCCTTGAATAGAATCTCTCAGCTGTTTTTTTATGAATTCCGATTTGTTCAAGCGATCTTTCTTTTATATGTTTGACAACAAAGTTTGCAATTCTTCCTTTCCAACCGCCATCGTTTGTTTTAGGACCTATGATTCTTTTATGGATTGGATCCTGATAAAAGAAATGCTCATAATCCAATCCATTGGCATTCACGTAATCTGCGATCTCTTTCCTTCCATATGTTTTTAATGAATGGAACTTGGTTGATACATGAATGTGGTAACCTCTATTCCCGCTAAAATTAACCTCTATCTCTTCTTTTGGTATGTTGAAATCTTTTACAAGAAAATCATCAATCAATCTTAATGCGCATTCCTTGGCCCTATCCATACATTTCTCGCAAACCCATTCTTTTCCATGCTTCTCGGTGCACGGCATTCCCAATTCATTTGCATCTATGTCAAAGACCAAATCGCCTTGAATCCACTCCTTCTTTTCAATAGGCCTAGCTGCAGGGTATTTGTAATGCGCTTCTGAATACGAAATAAACAACGGAGCGTTCCTTCCCAAATATGCGTTCAGCTCCTTCTCGCTTGAAAACGAGTAGTGCCTGGATTCTATTTTTTTCGACCATCCGCCAAAACCAAACTCTCTTGTGTGCACTTTCTTCGGTGCTTTTGTCCAATGATTAGAATAGTAATGTCTAAACTTTTCTGTTACAAACGTCTCTTCGTCCATAAAAACACCTAAGATCTCTTGCTGCTTCGTAATCTGCTCCTTTTGATCGACCTTGTGCCGTATTGCAAAGGATTCTTATGTCCTTTTTCGCCAAGGCAACCGCATTCTGGAAGCCTCAAACCGTACGACTCCATCATCTGGCATGAAGGCGGATTGTATCCCTTCTTTGCTATGAACTCAACCTGATATCTTGCTATCTTCTCATCAAAGTTCGGAGTATTGGCAAATACCTCAACTACCTCATCAATAGATTTTCCTCTCTTAAGTAAATAAGATGCAATTGCAACTCTTGCAAAATGTGGAAGATTTTCTCCATTTCTCGCTCTTTCTAAAATCTTTGCCATGCAAGGAGCCATCTCTCCTGTGGATTTAGCAAACATAACTGCTACTTTTTCCTTTGCCTCTCTTCTTCTGTTAACCTCCATTTCTATCTCCTTTGCTACCTGTTCTATATCGCCAAGTAGCTCTTCAGGAAAGTTTTCCTTTGGAATTGGAATGCCTGACTCTATGTTTTGTCTTATAACTTCTGAAATAAAAGACATGAAGGTAGCTTCATTCAGTAATATCATTCCGTCTTTAAGATTTTGAAAAACCAGTCTTCCTTCTTCTGTTTTTGGAACGTAAAGAAGATATTTCTCTACAGATATCTTTAATCCATCTAATTCAATATCCATTTCCTTGGCAACTCTTTTCGCTTCATCGATGTACTCGAAATTATCTGCAGTGATATTTGCTAATGCGCGTTTGACCTCGTTGTTCACAAACTTATTCCTTACTTGCGAATCAAAGAGTGAGATTATCATTCTTGATAATGGATATGAAACTAGATATTTTTCGTAGAGCGATTCGTCTCCGATTACCAAAACCGAAACCTTCTCCTCAAAAAGAGCTTCCATTATTCGTTTCTTTGCAAACTGAATCTTTTCATAATCAATCTTGAAGCTGCTTTGTGAAAGAAGACTTCTAGCCGTCTTTGAGAACGGATATCTAGCAGCGAATCTTAGCTGCTCCAGGTTATTTAGACTAGTCATTTTCCCACACATAATATATTAGCGAGGAACTTAAGAGATCAGCTTATCCTCTTATCTTCACGGCTTGCAAAAATTGCAGCTCAGCAATACCTCGTATCATCACTAGATTAATTCTTACAGGAAATAGTTTATATTTCTTTTCTAACTTCATTTCTAGTGAATACAAGCTAGTGAAAGATTAGTGAGCTATAGATGTATTGAGCTATAGATGAAGTGATGAAATGCTTTTTGAAAAATCTGAGAATAAAGCACTTAAAAACATTCGAGAATGGATAGGAAAGAATTTTTCACAGTTTAACATATCTCCAAACACTTGGACTATTGCATCTCTAGCGGTTGCAATAGCGGCATTCCTGTCTATAATCAATAGATACTTTTTATTTGGTGCAATCCTGATAATTATCTCTGGCTTGATGGACTTGATTGACGGTGCAGTTGCAAGGAAAACTAAAAAAGTTACAAAATTTGGTGCATTTTTAGATACTGTAATTGACAGATACAACGAATTTCTTTTCATATTCCCTCTCGTATTTATCCAATGGCAGCCTATTATGTTTGAGTTCCATGCATGGATATTTTTATTCTTGTTCGGCGCTATGATAACTACTTATGTAAAGGCAGCTGCAGCTGAAAAGGAATTGAAAAAAGATCTGAGGGGTGGCATACTAGAAAGAGCTGAAAGAGTTGGAATATACACAATAGGACTTATAATTGCAGAATTCAATCTTGCTGCCTTCCAATACATAATAATAATTCTTGCTGTTCTTTCAAACATAAGTGCGATACAGAGAATAATGAAAATAATTTACTGAACTGGGGGTAGAGATGGAAAAAAGAAGAATAATAGCGCATGTAGATATGGATAGCTTTTTTACCTCGTGCGAAGAATTAAGAAGACCCGAATTAAAAGGAAAACCTGTAGTTGTAGGCGCTGACCCCAAGGGAGGCAAAGGGAGAGGAGTTGTAAGCACAGCTTCGTACGAAGCAAGAAAATTTGGAATAAGATCAGGCATGCCCATATCCGTCGCTTACAGAAAATGCCCAGATTGCATATTCCTTCCTGTTGATTTCGATTACTATTTACAGGTCTCAGAAAAGATAATGAAAATGCTAAGAAAATACAGCGATAAGATTGAAATCGCTAGCATAGATGAGGCGTATTTAGATCTGAGTAGCTTGAATAATTATGAAAATGCTAAAGAAAAGGCAGAAGATATAAAAAATGAAGTAAGAAAAATGGGCCTAAGCTGTTCGATAGGAATAGGGCCTAATAAATTAATTGCAAAGATAGCATCCGATTATAAAAAGCCTGACGGACTAACTATGGTAACGCCTGAAGAAGTCCATGAATTCTTAAATCCACTAAATGTACGCGTCATCCCAGGGATCGGCCCAAAGACAAGTGAATTCCTCAAAGACAAAAAAATAGAAACAATATCTGATTTAATAAAAGTCAGCAAAACAACATTACAGGAATGGTTAGGCAAATTTGGAGAAGACGTGTATGGTTATGCAAGAGGCATGGATGATTCTGAAATTATAACCGAATATTCTCCTAAATCATTCAGTAGAGAACATACATTTGAGAAAGACACTGATGACATGGATAAGATCATTGAGGTTATCGATGTCATTTCTGATGAATTGGAAGCAGAATGCAAAAAGGAGGATGTGGAATTCAAAACGCTAACACTGAAATTGAGGTTTGAAGGTTTTGAAACGCACACGAGAAGCACCACATTGGAGAGCTATTCAAAAAGAAAAGAAGACATAAAGAAAGAGGGGTTGTATCTTATTTCTAGTTTTTACCCTTTTGAGAAAAAAATCAGACTTATAGGATTAAAAATATCCAACCTAAAAAAGAAAAATGGGAAATATGATGAGAGTGCAAGAATAAGTGATTACATATAAGTTGATGAATTGACATTAGAATTAAGATAAAAATAGCACGTGAAAAATTATACATCACATATCAAATAAATCGTATCATTGAATAATCAATATCGGGCTACTCAAATCACTCTTCTTTAAACAATAAACTCATTTCTTTGTTTATCTCTGAAATTTTTAATTTGTAATCTTCATACATGAATTCAATATCCTGTTCTGTTTTTTGAATCTCTGACTTTACTTTATTGTTTCTTTCCTCCTTTAGTGTTGATATTTTCTGTTCAACTGTTTCGAGCTCTTGCGCGTATTCTTTCTCTCGCTTAACTAATTCATTTATTTCCTTTTTAATTGCCCTTCTCTTTAGGTAATCGATTACAAATTTATCATACATGCCTATTGTTATCAAGAATATTAATCCTGCTGCTATTCCCTGAACAATAGTAAAGTTAGAGGATATGAAGTCGCCTATTGCTGAAAACTTTGCTAATTTGTCCTTGATAAATAACTTAAATTGCTCTGTCCTAACCAATTCTGTCGCTCCGAAAAATGCAACTATGTATGATGCAACTATATGCGCTGCCTGCCATAGTTTCTTCAAAGAAAGAATATTTTTAACAGCATCTTTGATTTTTGTAAGCGATTTAACGTTGGAATCTAAAAGCTGGTTGTATTCCTTGATCTTTTCCAGCTGCATTAACCTGTTTGCATTTAATTTTTGCTTTACATCATTAAGTTTATACTTAGATTCTGAAATTTCTTTCTCAATAGGTATTATTTCAACCCTTATTTTTTGTATACTCAGTCCTATTGATTTTTCGTACTCGTCATAATAGTTCTGCATGGTTTCTCTTTTTTCTCTTAGCAGCTCATAAAATCTAATTTTTGCTTTCTTTCCTTTTCCTTTTAATTCGATTAAATCTTCTTTTGCTTTTCTCTCCATAAGTTCAATTTGAATCTTCTTATTTGTTTCTATATTTTCATGATAGTAAGGCCATGAATCTTCAGCTCTTTTCATATTTCTTGGAATTAAAAAGATGTTTGAGAGTATCATAGAGGCAATTTTATGATCAGGAACAGAAGATGTAACAACTAATTTTGATATGTCAATGGGAATGTTAAGAATGGATGCGTCAATTTGCTCTGGTGTTGGAATATTGTCTTGAAAATATGGATTTTTTTCTTCTTTTGGCTCACCGAATTTATTGTGAGTTGCGGAATTAAAATTAGCGGAGTCAGAGGTTTTTTCATTAAATGAATTTTTTTCCGCATTTTTTTGCTCATTGTCCTTCTTTCTGAAGAACTCCCACATTCCCATGATTAAACCAAACAAATGATATATATAAAGATTTCTATCTCTATTCGGCAACTAACGAAAAAATGAAAATATGTGATTAAGCAAGTTTCCAAATTGTTCCTTCTTTGGTATCATCAAGCAGGATTCCCTTTTCTTTAAGCTTATTCCTTATTTCATCTGCCTTAGCAAAATCTTTTCGCTTTCTTGCCTCATTTCTTTCTTGTATTAATCTTTCAATCTCTTCCTTTGGAATCGGGAGCTGCTCTTCTTTTTTCTTCATATAGTCAAGGATGCCTAGAACATCGTCAAAATAAAACATTGCCTTCTTTACTTCTCTTGCATTATCTATGCCCAATAATTTTTCATTCATAAGAATATTTATTTCTTTTATAAAATCAAATACTATTGCGATGGCTTGAGGGGTATTGAAATCATTCTCCAATGCCATATCAAATTTATTCTTTGCTTCTTCTATAATTTGCTTTACATCCGGATTATTATATTCATTCTTTACCAAATCAAGGTTTCGCATGAATTCAAAAATCCTATTGACTGAATTCTGTGCAGCTTCAAGCGCTTCCATTGAAAGATTTAATTGCTCTCTATAGTGGGATGAAATAAATAGGTATCTAACTGCTTCTGGCTTTACTCCTTTTTCAAGAACGTCTTTAAGAGTCCAGAAATTGCCTAACGACTTTGACATCTTTTGGCCGTTTATTAGAATATGTGCATTATGTAGCCAATATTTTACAAACGGCTTTCCTGATGCTCCCTCTGCCTGTGCTATTTCGTTTTCATGATGAGGAAATATGAGGTCTATACCTCCACAATGAATGTCAAAAGATTCTCCTAGGTACTTCATTGACATTGCTGAACACTCTATGTGCCAGCCAGGCCTTCCTCTTCCGATTTCAGTATCCCAATAAACCTCTCCATCTTCAGGAGTCCAAGCCTTCCATAATGCAAAATCAAAAACTTGGTCTTTTGCATACTCGTCTGCATTTA
>JAVZCX010000002.1:0-45524 GCA_038874185.1 Candidatus Micrarchaeia archaeon | reverse complement strand
CTGATGGTATCGAGCCAAGTTTTTATGAGGGGGGCTAAGTCGTAACAAGGTATCCGTAGGGGAACCTGCGGATAGATCACCTCCAATTTATTAATTAAATTGGTTTCAAGTGTGCACAATTCCATTTCGTTATGAATTATAATCATAGCGCATCAAGCAAGGCACGGAATGTTGTAATTGAATTCTGAAGTATAGATCATGGGCTCGTAGCTCAATGGTAGAGCGCCTCCTTTGCAAGAAACTTCTTAGGAAAGAAGTTTCATCAAGAACTTCTTTGATGAAACTTTCTTTATAAGAAAGTTTCCAAGATAGGAGGAGGCTGCGTGTTCGAAACGTGGTCTCCTAAAGGGAGGCTGTGCGTAATTCACGCCGAGTCCATAGCGCGTCTTCCGAATGGATGATGCGTGCATCATGCGAATATAAGTTTGAACGAAAGACACGAAGCAGTGATAACACTGTATTTGTGAGTGCTACGCCATTCAGGGGATGGCCAGGCTTGGTTTTCAAGCAGACGTGGCAAGCTGCGATAAGCGACGGGTAGCTGCAAGCAAGCATTGATCCGTCGATCTCTGTGTGCCTGGAGACAGGTAAACACGCGGTGAATTGAAACATCTTAGTAGCCGCAGGAAGAGAAACCAATTGGGATCCGGTAAGTAACGGCGAGCGAAAGCCGGAGAGAACAAACTGAATCCTGTGCAGTAATGTATAGGAGATGTGGGCGTCTCAACCATCCTTTACTGGAGCTGAAGTCAGCTGGAATGCTGTGCGAAACAGGGTGACAGCCCCGTAAGCAAAAGGTGGAGGAGGGAGACGAAAAGAGTAATACTGGTTGGTAATCCAGTATGAATTTGGGTGGAGCAACATCCAATTCTAAACAGGTAGCCAAGACCGATAGCGGATTAGTAGCGTGAGCGAACGTTGAAAAGAACCCAGAAATGGGTGTTAAAAGTGCCTGAAACTGAATGGTCACAGGTTGATACGGTATGAAAGGGACGAAGGAATCAAAAGGAAGCAGCAGCAATGCTGTTGTACGATGGTTCTGGACCAGTATCGTATCGTACTTCTCGAATCAAGATCCAGGGAGTAGATATTAGTGGCGAGCCGAGAGGCGAAGCGAAAGCGATTGCGCGCAGTGCTGAACGAGGCGCATCGTACGAAAGTGCGTTTAGTCACTATTATCTGACCCGAAACGGTTGCGATCTACACTGAAGCAGGCTGAAGCCGGTCTAACGACTGGTGGAGGGCCGCAACTAGTGCTAGTATATCTGCTTAGGTGACTTCTGTGTAGGGGTGAAAGTCCAATCGAGCATTGCGATAGCGGGTTCCTCCCGAAGCATCCCTCAGGATGACCCTTGTGGAGATGGATTGTGGGGTAGAGCACTGATTAGAAAGAATAGGTTCGAAAGAGCCTGCTTTCTTGTCAAACTCCGAATCTACAATCATCGTAGAAGCAGGGAGTCGGGTTTCGTCGGGTAAGCTGACGAGCCGTGACGTGAACGAACGAGTCTTGGGTTAAAGCCCCTAAACTCCAGCTAAGTGTGAAGACACAAGGAATGTGTATTTCTAGACAGACGGGACGTAGGCTTAGAAGCAGCCATCGTCTAAGCAACGCGTAATAGCGGACCGTTCGACACCAACTTTGTTGGGAGAAATATACAGGCCGAAAATGTACGGGACTAAAGCTGGATGCTGAGACCCAAGGGCACACCCGAAAGGTGTGATCCGGTAGGGAGGTGTGCGGTACAGAGAGAAGTTGGGGCGTGAGCTCCAATGGACTGTATTGCAATAAATATCCTGGAGTTAGTAGCAGCAAATACTGGTGAGAATCCAGTACGCCGAAAGCCCACGGTTTTCTTGGCAACGTTTGTCAGCCAAGAGTTAGTCGGTCCTAAGGCCCCAGCTAATTACTAGGGGACGAATGGGAAACAGGTTAATATTCCTGTACCATAGTGGTAGACGCGGCAACGCAAGGTAGGAACATGACATCTGAGGTTAGGCAGAGCAAGGGAGACCTTGTTCAAGCGACATAGTGCTGTGGAGTCTCGTTATGAGGAGAAGCAGTATAAGGCGCGAATAGCCCTCGTTTGGGGGTTCTGTTGAGACCTTGGATCCGTGAAAAGTGGTCCTATCCGATCCATTATGACCGTACCTAGAACTAGTACAAGTGTGGCTAGCTGAAAAAGCTTAGGCGTGTTAGGGGAACTCTCGTCAGGGAATTCGGCAAATTAGACCCGTATCTTCGGTATAAGGGTTGCCTGCGCTTGTATCTTAAGGTGCATGTGCAGGTCTCAGTAACAAGGGGAGAGCGACTGTTTATCAAAAACACAGGTAACCGCAAAATGGAAACGTCTTGTATGGTTGCCGATGCCTGCTCACTACCAGTACCCGAACATCTCGTCCAAGGGATTTAAGGGCTGGCGAAGAGCGGGGATAACTCTGATCCTCTTAAGGTAGCGTAATACCTCGTCGCTTAATTGGCGACTTGCATGAAGGGCATAACGACTCTCCCACTGTCCCAACGAGGGACCTAGTGAACTCACTGCTCCGTGAATATGCGGAGGAATCCTAGTGGGAAACGAAGACCCCGTAGAACTTTACTATAGCCTGTTGTTGGAATTCAGGGATTGTTGCAGAGCGTAAGTGGGAGCGTAGAAACCTCGGTTGCGGCTGAGGTGGATGCAAAAGTGTAACACCACTCTTCAATCCTTGTGTTTCTTACCTGAAAGGGGACAGCGGCAGGTGGATAGTTTGGCTGGGGCAGTACGCCCTCAATAAGGAAATAAGGGCGCCCAAAGCTCTGCTCAACCCGGTCAGAAATGACCGCATGGTGGCGGATGATATAATGAACAACCTCTGACGCACAATTCGTCTTGCGGACGAATGTGCATGCGTTGTAAACGCATTGCACAATCCTAGTGCGATTTAGTGATGAGGTTGAACAGCGAATGACGCATATCATCGTGCGGCCACTGAACGTCGGGTGAAGACGGTTAAAGAGAAATGCAGGGCTGACTGTGTTCTTAAAAGCGTGGGACGCAGAGGCGAAAGCCGGGCTTAACGAACACTGAAATCCTTTTGTTAAGGGCTCAGTCTGTCAGACAAGTTACCTCGGGGGTAATCTTCTCAGTTGCACCACATCACCTGGACATACACTCCTCTCCGATATTTCATATCGTATTTTTGTTGTCCTTTTCTGTAGCTGTGAAGACCCAAAACAGGCTCGTCGCGGGCGAGAGTACCCTGCGACAGCTTAGTCTTCGTTAGAACGCTAGTCTGTCGCGTACATATCGACCCCGCGGCTTGGTACATCGCTGTCGACCTATCTCATCCTGGGCGTGCAGGAGCGCCCAAGGGTTGGTTTGTTCATCCATTAAAGAGATACACGAGTTGGGTTCAGTACGTCGCGAGACAGTACGGTAGTATCTACTAGGATTGCATCTGCCTGAGGGGAGCGCCCCACTAGTACGAGAGGAACATGGGACGGGCGCCTCTAGTATACCGGTTGTAAAAAGCATTGCCGGGCAGCCACGCGCCAAATCATAAGACCTGAAAGCATCTAAGGTCGAAGGATTGCCCAAAACTAGGCAGACGTGAGAGCGGGTAGCAGACCCGTTTGATAGGTCAGTGGTGTAAGCAGCGAGCTTACGCGAGCTGCGAGCCAGCTGATACTAAATCTCCTTACTCACAAATTTCTTCGTGTCTTTCGTTCAAACCTATCTTCTTATTTTTCTTTTAAATTATATTTCCCTAGCGTAAGCTATTTTGGACAATATGATATATTTATATTCCTTTATTTGCATATTATATTATTCACAGAATATGTTCTGTGATCTGTTTTGAATTACATATAATGTTATCTATTTGTAGGTGAAAAAATGGCAATTACTAACAAATATGATGTAATTATCGTAGGCGCAGGGCCTGCTGGCTCTGTATGTGCAAACTTCCTGGGAAGAGAAGGAAGAAAGGTGCTTTTGGTTGACAAGGCAAAATTTCCAAGAGACAAGACTTGTGGAGATGCTTGCAGTGGAAAATCTATCTCTGTTCTCAGGGAATTAGGAATTCTTCCTGAAATCAAGAAAGTTGCGCATGGAGTCAACAATGGAGTAATATTCTCATCGCCGAAAGGAACAATCCTTGAGATCAGGACTGAAGGCCAAGACGGGTTTGTATGCAGAAGAGAGATACTTGACAATCTTATATTCAAGGCAGCAAAGAAATATGTTGACACACTAGAAGAATTCACTGTCACTGATTTAATCAAAGATGGAGAACAGGTAATAGGAATTGTAGGAAAAGACAAGAACGGAAAAGAGCAAAGATACTACTCAAGCATTGTAGTTGGTGCAGACGGAGCAATGTCGGTTGTCGCACAGAAATTGGGTTTGTTTGAAGTTGATCCAGCCCACCATTGTGTCGCAGTAAGAGGATATTATGATGGAGTAACTGGAATGAAGGATGTTATAGAGCTTCACTTTACAAAAACAGCAATACCTGGCTACTTCTGGATATTCCCATACGAAGACGGAACTGCAAATGTAGGATTAGGGATGCTTACAAAAGATGTAAAGGCTAAGAACATCAATCTCAAAGAACTGATGGAAAAGGAGATTAAAGAAAACCCAATGTTTAAGGAAAGATTCAAAAACGCAAGACTAATAAGCGAGATCAAAGGATGGAACCTTCCATTGGGTTCAAAGATAAGAAAACATATAGCTGGAGATGGATGGATTTTAATTGGAGATGCAGCCTCTTTAATAGATCCTTTCTCTGGAGAGGGAATGGGTAATGCAATGCTTAGCGGAAAGCTGGCTTTCAGAACTATAAGCAAAGCACTCAGAATGGGCGTTTATAGCAAGAAAATATTAAGCGAATATGAAGAAGAAATAAAAAGAGAGCTAAAGAGCGAGCTTGAGATGAGCTACTTACTACAGAGATTAGGAAAGATTGAATTCCTTCTCAACTTAGTGATAGATAAAGCGGCAAGGAATCCAGAAATAAAGAAGGAAATTACATCTATGATAGTAAGCGAGGAATCAAAGAAGAACTTCTCTTCTCCTCTATTCTATCTTAAACTGTTATTCAGCTGATTTTTTTGTTTTCTTCTTTTATCTTTCCTTTGTTTTTGATTTTTTGTGTTTTTATTTTGATTTAGTGAACTTTTTCTCATATTGTTTCTATCAAATTCCTTAATAAATAGTTGAAAATAGTGATTTTTATTTATAGTAATTAAATAATTAGTGCTCCGATCGGGATTTGAACCCGAGTTTCAGCCTTGAAAGGGCTGCGTCCTTGACCGGGCTAGACGATCGGAGCTTGAAAGAAATAGAACACTTAGAATATAATATACACAAAAAGAAATAAATACCTTCCTTTCTTTTTACTGTTAAAATTTTAATCTCGATGATTAAGTATTTTTTTCACTAATTCTTGTCTTACTTCTTCAAAAGGCTTCACAGTTTCAATAGTTATCCATTTTGAGAGAAATTTTTCACTTGCAAGCTCTTTATACCTTAAATTTGCCTTGACTAGAAATTCTTCATCTCTCTCGAACCTAGTATAGCGTTTCTTTCCTTTTATCCTCTCTATTGCCACATCTGGAGAGATGGAAAGATAAACTACGTAGTCTGGTTTTATCACTCCGATGGTATTGATGAGGTCTTTTGCTTTTGAATAGTTTATTCTTTGAAATGCGATAGTAGTAAACACATACCTATCTGCAAGAACCCAGTATCCTTTTTCTAGATCCTTTTTAATTGATTCCTGATCTTTCATAATGTCTGCAAGAAACAGTAAAAATTGCGATTCTGAGGAAATTTCCACCTCTTTATTTAAAAAATTTTTAATCGGCCTTCCGAATACTCCCGCTTTATCTGGATATTCGTAAAGCTTTACCTTTTTTCCCTGCTTCTTAAGCTCTGAAATAAACGCATGAACGTGCTTAGTTTTACCTGAGCCGTTTATTCCTTCGAATGCAATGAACATAAAATAATATGGGTGATTAATTTAAAAAACTATGTGTAAATTTACAAATAGAAAAATAAAAATAGAATTAAAAACAGAATTAAAAAATAAAAATAAATTAAATTATTTGAGGAAAGAAAGATTTGAAGTTCCCTCGTCTTCTTTTGATGCTACAGAAGGTGTGTAACTGTATTGCATTTGTCCTGCTCCTTTTGAAACCACAATCACATCTTCGAGGGATCTTACATTTTTATATAGAACAGTTTTCTCTTTTATTATTCTCTGTGCATCCTCTCTAGATGCTGTGTGGATGCTCTCAAGAGTAAGTCTCACTACTTCTCCCTTCTCCACGTCAACAATAATATCATATACTTTTCCTAGATATTTTCCTGCATCGGAAAATATATCCATTCCATATAGTTTGCTTAAGCGGATTGACATATCATCGCCTCTAAATTATTATGTAATAATATATTTAAAAATATTGCTTCTTTCCAATATTTATGGCAAATCAAGCTGTTGAAGGAAATGAAGATCTATCAATAAGTATTTTTATTAAAAGCCCAGGTATTATATTAGCTACATTAATCCAAGAAGAAAAATGGACTGTGAGTGATTTAAGTAGAAAAACGGGCTTGAGTTTCGTATATGTTATGGATGAATTGAAAAGGCTTGAAAGATTGGGTCTTTTAACGACCCATAAAGAAAAAAAATTCAGATATGTTATGCTTACGCAAAAAGGAATTAAAGTTGCAGAAAGCATAAAATCATTAACTTCTATCATAATGGAAGGAAATTTTGATTCTGAAGATAATCTAAAGAAGGACAAATTAAAAGAAGAAAAAAGTTTAAATTCAGATGAAAAATTACAATAATTTCAAATCTTTTGTATAATCATCTATTTCTTCATCATACCATGGCCCTATTACTAAACATGTTATCGTTCCTGGTTCTATTTGGGTAAGGCCTGCGTCTCGAATTAATTGGCAAGGTATTTTGTCTTTAATTTTTTGATAAAGAGAGATTAATTCTTCTTCTGATTTGATTTTGAGTGTTATTTTCTTCTGACCTGAATTTAGCCATTCAGAAATTATTTTTTTGTCTTTTTTTTCTACCATAAGAAAACCAGTTATTGCTGCATGTGCTGCATGTGCTGCCAATTTCCCTTTCCCTAATTTTATATCTTCCCTAAAAACTATCGCTTGCTTCATAGACATATATGTTTCATAATAGTTTAAAAAAGTAATCTACCTATATATATTAATATTGTTCTTCTGTTGCCATATGGGGTCGTGGGCTAACCTGGTATGCTGACAGCTTTGGGAGCTGTTGATCTGAGTTCAAATCTCAGCGACCCCATCCTTTATTTTAAATTTTAAATCAGATTTGATTTTAATTGGTTTTAACTGTAATAATAAATAATTTGGAAAAAGAAGTAAAAAGAAATAAAAATAAGAATAAAAAGAAATAAAAAACAATTAATACATTTACGCGTTCTTCATCTTTGCTTCGTATACGAATCCGTCTTTTCCGACGTAGTACATGAAGCCTGGTTTCTTTGCTATTTTTTCTGTTCCTACTTTTCCTTTCTTTCCTTTCTTGTTTGCCTTCATTGGCGCTTTCCAGACATATCCGTCCTTACCAATGTAGTACAGATATCCGTCTTCTCTCTTAATCTTTTCAGATCCTATTTTCTTTCCCATTAAAAACACCTCGTATTTATAATCAAGTATTATCTATAATATTTAAAAATCTATTCGATTGCATTCGATGTATGAGAAAATAATATAAATACAATACTTTAATAAATATGATTGCACATATTAATAACATACAAGTAAACTGATAATTGTAGTGTGATAATATGGGAATACTGGATTTGTTTGGCAAAAAAGATGTGAGTAGCGTTGCTAAAAAAGTTCCGTATGAAGTAAAAACTAGCATAAACCCTATCCGTCTTTCAGCACACAAAATAGACAGATGTGACTTAGAGATCAGGATAAAAAACATAACTGATGAAACTGTATTAAGTTCAGTGGTAGTAGAAGTTGGAAATGGGCTTGCAATGGATCAGACTGGAATACATAAGACAAAGGAAATCCGTGTTGGATACTTGAATAAAGGTGATGAATACACAGTAATCATTCCTGTTTGGTCTAATATCATGACTAACCCTGGAAACATACCTGTAAAAATAAACGTGTATGTTCATTATAGAACATATTCTTATATTTTAAATGGTGTTAAAAAAGAATTGAACATACGTGTTGTTTGATTTTTGTTTATTTTTTAATTGATTTTTTCTGCTCTTTCTTCGTTTTTGATCCTTTTTTTACTTCTGGTTTAGTGTTTGATTCACAATTTTGATTTAAGCATTTTTGATATTTTTGCTTTCCTTTTATTATCCATATTTTAGGTGACCCGCAGATTTGGCACTGACTTGCGTAATTAAAAAGATAGGTTGGAGGCAAGGAAAAAGTAACTTTACAATTTGGATAATTGCTGCACCCAAGAAACTTTTTACCTTTGTAATTAATGACCTTAAGATAACCTCCACATTTGCAGGGTGCAAATCTTTCAGATTCTTCTAGCTTTGTTTTTAATTCAGATCCTATTTCACGTTCATTGTTCATTAGTTCATGAACGATGGTGGAAACTATTTCTTTTGCATCTTCGATTACTTTTTCTTTTTGGATTTCTTTATTCTGTATCTTTTCCATTTCTTCTTCTAGCTGTCTTGTTAGATTAGGGTCTAAGATCTTTGGCGAGTATTTCTGAAATGTCTTGTATATTATTTTACCTAAAGGGGTAACAGTAAGTTGTTTTCCAGCCACATATCCTCTTTTATAAAGTGTGTCCAAAACTATTGCTCTTGTTGTTTTCGTTCCAATATTCTCTTTTTCCATAAGTTGTAAAATTGAAGCGGGTGTATATCTTTGAGGTGGTGTTGTTTCTTTTTCTTTAATGTTGGTTTTTGTTATATTAACTTCTTCGTTGTTTTTGAATGGGTTTTTCTCTTCCTTCTCATTCACATATGGGTAGAATTCATACCATCCTCTTTTTGTTATTTCTGTAAGCTTGGTTCTGTATATTTCTTCTGCGTTTAATGTTATTTGACTCTCCTTAATTTCCGCAGGATCTGCGAATGAAGCAAGGAACCTGTGCACGATTAGATTGTATATCTTTTCTTCATCTGCGCTTATCTTTTCTCTTTGGCCGGTTGGATGAATGGCTGGATGAACGTCTTCTTTTTTACCTTCTCGTGGTTTGAATTTGTTTTCTTTGATTAGCTTGTTGGTCAATTCTGAAAAAGTTGGATTGGATGAAAGTTGATATATTATCTGCTTTACATTTATTTGTGGTGGTAATTTTTGAGAAGCGGATCTTGGATAGCTTATCATTCCTTTTTCATATAATGATTGTGATAGCTCTTGTGTTTTGACTGGAATGAAACCAAATATTCTGTAGGCTTCTGTTTGCAAAGAAGTGAAATCAAATGGTGGAAGTGGATAGCTTTTCTTTATAGTTTCTTCTATTTTGATTGTTCCGTTCTTTTTTGTTCTTTCTTTTGATTTTTCTGCTTCGTCTTTGGATCTGAATGGGTTCTTTTCATGTGAGAATTCAATTTCTTTAGCTATTGCAGACAAGACCCAATATGGTTCTGGTTTGAAATTTTCTATTTCGTTTTCTCTTTGAACTAAAAAATGAAGCATTGGACCTTGAACTCTACCTATAGAAAGAGATTTGTATCTTCCAGCTTTTTTTATTGCATTCATTATAGATCTGCTTAAATTAATTCCATAAAACCAATCTATAGTATGTCTTGCTTCACCAGCATATGCATTATAAATGTCAAAATCTATTAGATTTTTATAAGAATTGTAAAGTTCTTGAGGGGTTACTGTAGAGAACTTCATTCTTTTCGCTTTTTTAATGTCTCCATAATGTTTGATAATATTATAACCTATCAAACTCCCTTCTATATCAAAATCTGTAGCATTTATAATTAAATCTGCATTTTTTATTAGATTTTGTATATTTTCTAAATAATCTTTAGTATAGTAAGTAGTTTTGTTTATTTGATATGAAGGTATCCATTCTAGATCAAAGACAGGTGTTTTGTTTTGTTTTTCTTTTAATGTGAATAAGTGACCTACAGCTGGTACTATATATGTCGTTATATTTTCGTTTTTTAATTCGAAATATTGTACTCGTTTATAATATTTTTTAGTTAATGATTGAAAATCTTTTTTTATTGCATATGCTATTTTTTGAGCTACAGAAGGTTTTTCTGCTATTATTAATATTTTCATTTTATCACAAATATATTCGATTAATCTTTTATCATATAATTTTAAATATATAGTAAAAATAATGAAGGTATTTAATTATAAATATATCTTAATTAAAAGAATACTGAGGGGGGTTTGTTCTAGTATTATTTATTTTTTATTTTTCTTTGTTCGAGATTAATTCTATATTATTTGTATTTATTTTATAATATTCTATCCAATTGATATATTCTTTTAGAAATTCATCTATTAACACTTCATTTTGTTTTTTTATCAGAAATATTTGTTCTTTTTTAAATATATTAATGACAAAATTATTTTTTATTTTTTTATAATTATAATAAAAACGTCTTTTTATACAATTTAATGTTTTTTTATCTAGTTTTTTAAATCTAAAAATATATAAAATATACATATTGTAATTATAGTTACAAAAACTTATATATTTATCTATATTAGTGGAATTAACCCCTCCCCCTTATATAATGAATGTTGAATTAAATTAGGAGGGAAAATAAAGAATTACTTAAAAATCAGATTTAATTAAGGATATAAGATCGAAATTCTTATTTTTATTAATCTAGATTATTATTTATTTTCATTCTCTTTCTTAACGTCTTCTGTGTTTATAGATAATTTTTCAATATAATCATTTACATTTTCATTTTCTGTTTTATTTTTTGCTTTCGGTAAAAGAATACTAAAAATACTCCCTTTACCTACCTCTGAATTAACAAAAATATCACTATCATGTAATTTCATTATTTCTTTAGCAATTGCAAGACCCAAACCACTTCCCTCTTTTTTATACAATTTCGAAACACTGCTTCTTTGAAATCTTTCAAATATAGCCTGCTGCTCTTTTTTAGGTATGCCAGGTCCAGTATCAATAACATCTACTTGAATCCATTTTTTGTCTTTTTCGAATGCATTTATTGTTACAGATCCTTTATCTGTGAATTTAATTGCATTATTGACGAGATTTGTCAACACTTGCGCTATCCTTTCAGGATCACCGTAAACTTCACCTAAACTGTCAGGTGTATTCCATATCAAAGTCAAACCTTTCCTTTCTGCAAGATTCCTTAAAGAGCATTTATCTTCTAAATCCTTTAATTTAAACGGTTTCTTATATAATGTAATAGCACCCGCATCTAATTTCGAAAGATCTAGTAAATCATTTATAAGTTTAGCAAGACGCTTGGATTCTTTGTCTATTATTTCGGCAGCTTCTTGTTGTTTAGGTGTATTCGGCCCTAATATTTTATTTCTAAGCAACGAAGCATAACCTTGTATGTTTGTAAGTGGTGTTTTAAGGTCATGCGAAACCATGCTTACGAATTCAGTTTTCATTTTATTAATTTCAGAAAGACGCTTATAATCTTCCTTCAATCTCTCTCTTTCTTTTATGGTTTCATCCTCGCTCTTTTTCTTTTCAGTAATATTTCGTAGAGTCATGCTATATTCAACAAATAATTTTTCATGGACTAAAGGCAACGCACTAACTGAAAAGTAGAACATTTTCTTTTTATTATTATATATTCTAAATTCCTTGTCTTGGAATCCTTTCTTTTGTTTTTCAGATTCAGTTATAGTTCTGACAAATTCAGGCATATCCTCTGGATGTATTATTTCAAATATAGATGGATATGGTTCTTTGTAACCTAATTGTTTTTCAAACTGTTTATTTACAAATTTAAACTTTCCAGTTTTATCTATAATACATATTATATCTGTGGTGTTGTTTACTAACTGTTCATACTGCTCCCTTACAACACGTATTTCTTCATTTAATTTTACATGCTCGCTTTTATTCTTCAAAACAACAATCAAATTTTGATCAGATTGGAATATCTTGACAAAAAAAGGAATTGAATTTTCACCAACTAAAAAACCTTCACTTTCAACAACATTCTTTTCATTTGATAAATCATTAATCTTATTAGTAAATTTATTTATTTTTATAAAGTCTTTAATATTACTATTTTCACTTATATTAGGCATTACTAACTTAGCCTGTGAATTAAAAGAAACAATCTTACCATTCCTTTTGATTTCTATTACAATTTCGTCTATATTCTCCAATATCTTAAGTTTTCTCTCTAAATTTTCAATCTCTTTTTCTTTAGATATATCTTTAATTAAAACAAGCGTTGTAAGACCTAAATTCAATTCTTTGGTTTCCACTTCAATCTTTTCATTTTTCAAGACCAAGAAATTATTTTTAATCAAACTAGTTAACCTTTTTCCGCTTATCTCATCAAATTGAATTTTTGTAACATCTGTAAATCTATCATTTATAAACAATACATTTTTCTTTTCATCAACAATGACTGCCGGGCAATCTAGATTTTTAAATAATAAATAAAATGAATCATTGAAAAGATGGAGATTCTTGGCATTTTTCTTATTCTGGAGGTTAGATTCGCTTTTTTGTTGAATAGTTTCGTTATTATCATTAGCTATTTCAAATATTTTTGTTTGTACCTCTTTACGTTCAATTTCATCTGCCATAATATAATTTTAATAATAAGTTTTTAATTCTTTTATACTAAGATATATATTAGATAACATGGAGATAGACGATTTGAGGTTGGAACAAGATATACTTTCATTTCTTAGAGCTAGAGACAAAGCTATGGAAACAAACGAAATTATTAAAGAATTTTCAAATGTAACACCAGAAGAAGTAAAAGGCGCATTAGTAAGATTAAAAGCAAAAGAAAAACTAGAAGCAAGGAACATAGGGCAATTTGACTTCTGGTACGTGCTCGAGTCACAGAAACCAAAAAAAATCTTAATTATTGAAGATGACAAAGACATAAACAACTTAATTCGCCTTACATTAGAAGGAGAAAAATATGAAATAAAATCAGCTTATGACGGTAACGAAGGATTAACAGAAATAAACATATTCAAACCCGATCTACTTATACTTGATTTAATGCTTCCAGGTACTGATGGATTGGAGATATGCAAAAAAATAAAATCCAATCCAGAAACAAAAAACATTATAATTGTGATAGTCTCAGCTGCGGATGCGACAGTAAATCGCTTCTTCGGTATTCAATACGGCGCAGACTACTATATCAAGAAACCATTCGACCCAATGGAACTTCGCGCTTTAGTCAACATATTCCTAAACAAAAGCGGAGAACTCTTTGATCCATTGGTTGATTTGCCTGATGTAGAACGTTTAGTTAAGAACATCAAAATGTATCTCAAAGAAGAGAACAGCAAATTCATAAAATTAGAAATCGAAGGAATAGATCAATACGAAGAACTTCATGGAGAAAAAGGAAAGATGAAGCTGATAAGGTTAATTTCTCAAATGGCGCAGGATAAGATAAGCGATTTCAATGAAAAAATATTTTTGTCTTATTTAGGTGATTCTTCATTCATATTCGTTTCTGAAAGCGACTCAATATACAACCTACTTTCAGAACTGGAAGCAGAATTCAGAAGGGTAAATCAATTTATAAAACAAAAACAATTATCAAAATCCCTATACCAGAAGTTAGAAAGTGGAAGAAAGCTGGAAGAGGAACATCCGATCAGGTTGGCTTACTATGAAATAAATATAGATGCATTTAGAAAGCAATTCGAAGAGAACATAATAAAAGACAACTCTGAAGAGGCGATACAAGCAAACATCGCTGCAATCAGGAACTATTCATTAGATCAGATCCGCACTTGCTTCGAGAATTCTAAAAATGTAGATGTTACAATTAAAGAGGTTGGGGGAACTTTAAGAATAACCGCAGGAAAAGAAGGAAAACGTTAATCAAGAATTACCAAGTCCCCAATATTTATCTTATTTTTTCTTATAAAACCCGGCTCTGCCTCTAAAACATATTTATACTTCTTTTTCGGTTTAATAAATCTCCAAGTTCTTACTTCCTGATATTCATTAACCCTCATTTTTTCATTTAAGAAAATAATATCAAATTCAGGACAAAAGAAAGAGTGGAAAGGAGAATCAATGTCATTTTTGAATATAAAAACTAATCTTTCTTCAACCTTGTCTAAAAACATTAACCCTTTGGTTTTTTCCGCGTTAGTCTTCAAAATTTTATATCGCCTCAACATTATTTTTTTCATCTTCTCACTTTTTCTTTTCAATTCTTTCTCAACGTTAAATTTATATATACTACTGTTTATATTATTATAAGCTAATTTAATTAAGGCGACTAGATTTTTTAATTTTAGACTATCTTTTGGTGATCAATTGGACACTAATATCAAAACAGGCACAACCACAGTAGGTTTGGTATGCACTGATGGGATAATAATTGCAGCAGAAAAAAGAGTTACAGCTGGTGGAATGGTTGTAATATCTGAAGACATAGAAAAGGTAAGAACACCGGAAAAACATATTGCATTTGCTGCAGCCGGACTGGCAGGAGATCTTGAGGCATTGGATAGGATTCTATCTGTTGAATTCAGGCTTTTCAGGATAAGGGAAGGAAGGCCGATATCTGTAGATGCAGCAGTGTCATTTCTACAAAATCTCTTATACCAATACAAGTTCATGCCGTTCTACGTGGCAATAATAATAGGTGGTGTTGACAAAGACGGAACACCAAAATTATATACGCTTGACCCTTCCGGATCAATAACGCCAGTAAAAGACCATACAGCATACGGTGGAAGCGGATGGTTTTCAGCACAGGCAGTATTGGATGACATTTATGAAAAGACAACAATAAATGAAGCAATACCAATAGTAGCAAGAGCGATAAATGCAGCCAAGAAAAGAGACACTGCTTCTGGGGGCGGCATAGATATTGTAGCAATAACTAAGGAAGGAATAAGAAAATACAAGCCTGAAGAAGTAGAAAAAATATTAGAGAAATCAAGGGAGAAAAAGAAGAAACAATAATATATTTTATTCTATTATCTAAACTTTTTAAAGTGTGAAAGATGCAGAACTTACTTTCAGATATATCAAAAAAAATAGAGCAATTCATTCCGACTGGTTGTTCGATATCAAAAATAGAAGCAGAAGGACCAGATATAATTCTATATATAGATAATATAGAAAAGTTCTATGCTTTTGACAACCCAGTTAAAGATATAGCGAACGCTCTAAAGAAAAAAGTAATAATCAGAGCATCACCTTCTCTTTTAATGAAGCCAGAAGAAGCGAAAGATGCAATTACAAAATTGATACAACCAGAGGCAGGGGTGAATGAAATACGCTTTTCACCAGAGTTCCATGAAGTATGGATTGAAGCATACAAACCAGGTCTTGTCATAGGTAAAGGAGGTTCAACTTTAAAAGATATAATAAAATCAACAGGTTGGGCTCCAAAGGTTTTAAGAACTCCAACGCTTCCTTCAGAAGTAGTAAAAAGCATAAGATCAACAATGCTAAAAGAAGCAGAAACAAGGAAGAAATTCCTTTTGAAGACAGGAAAAAGAATATTTTCAAATGTAGAAAAAACATCATGGATTAAAATAACAGCTTTAGGTGGCTTCAAAGAAGTAGGAAGGTCGTGCATATTCTTAGAGACATCAAACGATAAGATAATATTAGATTCAGGATTGAAATTTGAGGCGACAGATACAGCTAAAGACTTCTATCCCTACGTGTCTACATTGAACATACCATTCGATGAGATAAACGCACTAGTTCTCTCCCATAGTCATTTAGATCATTGCGGATTCATACCTTACTTTTTTGCAATGGGATATGAAGGTCCGGTGTACTGCACACCTCCAAGTAGGGACCTAATGGCCTTATTAACATTCGACTATATCAAAGTCATGAAGAAACAAGGATTAACTCCACTTTATGAAGAAAAGGATGTAAGAAAGGCGCTTCTGCATTGCATAACAAGAGATTTCGGAGAAGTGACAGACATCAGCCCAGAAATAAAGCTTACATTGCATAACTCAGGCCATATATTAGGAAGCTCAATAGTGCACCTGCATATAAGCGACGGTTTGCACAATTTAGTTTATAGTGGAGATTTGAAATTCAGTCATACCAAGCTCCTTAATCCAGCAGTCAACATGTTTCCAAGGGTGGAAACCTTAATTTTAGAAAGCACATACGGTGGAAAAGACGATTTTCATCACCCAAGGCCTCAAGCAGAGGAGAAAGTGATAAGAATTGCGACGGAAACAATATCAAAAGGAGGCAAAGTATTAATTCCTGTATTCTCTGTAGGAAGATCTCAAGATATTATGCTTGTATTTGAAGAATTTGCAAGAAGAAATCCAGATAAAGCCAATTTTAAAGTGTATATAGACGGCATGATTCTGGAAGCTTCAGCTATACATACAGTTTATCCAGAATATCTTAAAGACAGCCTGCAAAGGATGATATTGAGTGGAAAGAGCCCGTTTGAATCCCCAATATTTGAAGTAGTGAAAGGAAACAGGCAGGAGATAATAGAAGGAGAGCCTTGCGTGATTCTAGCTCCATCAGGTATGATGACTGGAGGACCTTCTGTAGAATACTTCAAGGCATTAGCAGGAGATCCAAAGAACGCAATCATATTCGTAGGTTTCAACACCAATTATTCTTTGGGAAGAAAGATTCAAAAAGGAGACAAGGAAGTAGCAGTTGTAGGAGAAGACGGAAGACTGGAAACATTCCAAGTAAAATTAAGAGTCGAAACAGCAGAAGGATTCAGCGGCCACAGTGACAGAAGGCAATTAATGAATTACATAAAAACAATGAAACCAAAGCCTTCTTTAATTTTGATCGATCATGGAGAGCCGAAGAAGTGCGAAGATTTCTCGAATACAATCTCAAGAACGCTAGGAATAGAAGCAAGGGCGCCAATGGATTTGGATTCAATAAGATTAAAATAAAAACTTCCAATCACAGCTTTCTTTTTACTCTTTTTAATTCAATTATGCTTTAAAGCAAGATTTAAAAATAATGTTTCTATTATATCAATATGGCAAAACACAAATGCAGAAAAGGTCAGCTTTCAATAGAGTTGATCATAATACTTGCAATACTGCTGGGAGTGGTTTTTTTAGTTGCATCAAAAATGAGGGAATCTGCTGAAAAGGCATCTGGTTCTATACAGAATACATCAGAGAAGATTTATGGCCAGATAGAAAAAACCACAGAAGGATCTTCAGGTACAACCGCCCCATATGTAAAAACTAATTTAGAGTTCAATTTTCTACTATAGACTGCTGATCTCATGTCAGATGATTGCAGAATTTATCTTTTTGCACTTAGTTATATCAAAGGCAGAAAAGGTCAGCTTTCAATAGAGTTTTTACTG
This sequence comes from Candidatus Micrarchaeia archaeon, assembly GCA_038874185.1. Classification (GTDB taxonomy): domain Archaea; phylum Micrarchaeota; class Micrarchaeia; order CABMEP01; family CABMEP01; genus DTQF01. Next base: position 28,015 of record JAVZCX010000002.1, on the reverse strand, counting down.
ATCTTTGCTATTTTTTTATCAATTCTTTCTTTGTTTTTTGTGAATTTTCTAAAAATGAAAGATAGAGTTCAGAAGGATATAAATGAAATACTTCTTTCAAAATATTTGGACGATATTGAAAATTCAATAAATTCAATATGTATTCTCGGTGAAGGAAATGAACGCATTCTTTCTCTTAATTTTCCTGAAGAGACAAATTTATCTTTAAATGGTAGAGAATTGATATTAGCTTCTACAAACATAAATAAGTCATTCGTTTCTAAATGCAATGTAGATATAGATCAAGGAATTATAACTATCAAAAACGGAAATATAAAAATAGAATCCAAAAAAGGAAAAATAATTATCTCTAATTCGTAGTTCTTTTATAAACCAAGCATGCTTGCCACTATTTCTGGTTTGAATATGGAAAGATTATTTATATCTGCTATCGCTCCAGAAACAACAACAGATACAAGATAAATAACTGCCGCCACAATTACTGCAACCGCTATATTCCCTTTCTTTATTTCAGCCAACTCATCTATACCTACAGTCATGGAATCTAAGACACGTATTGCAACATATATTGACAATACTGCAATCAAAACAACAACCGCCAGTTGAAACATTGCCATTATAAACGATATTATGAATAAAGGAATAGAAACTCCACGAAGAAGGACGTTGTCGAACTGGGCCACCCCTTGCTGGACAATGTTACCAATAGATAAAATTAAAGCAGCAAGAATTATTGCTACAGCGACATTTCCTTTCTTTAATTCCTTTATTTCATCTATTCCTTTTGTCATTTTGTCATAGAATCTAAGCCCAAGGTAAACAGACAATATCGCGAACAATATTCCTATAAATATCTGGAGAAGAAACACAATTATCGAAAAGCTAAGATCCATTACATCACCATTTTTATATTTAATTACATAGATATATCTGACGGAAATGTAGACACATCTTTGCTAATATATGTAAGAGTATGTTTTTATTTCTTTTCAGTAACCGTAATCAGCATATTATAAAAGATTAAAAGGAGATAGAATGTTAATAGGAATAACCGGCAAACCATCTAGCGGCAAGTCGACTTTCTTTTCTGCAGCAACAATAGTGGACGTACCTATAAGTCCGCGCCCTTTTACAACAATAGATCCAAACAAAGGCGTAACTTACGTTAAGGTCGATTGCCCTTGTAAAGAGCTGGGGGTTCATTGCAATCCAAAAAACGGCAAATGCGAAAACGGCAAGAGATATGTTCCAATAAATCTTTTGGACATAGCAGGACTGGTGCCCGGCGCGCATGAAGGAAAAGGACTCGGAAACAGATTCTTAGACGATGTCAGGTCTGCAGACGTTCTCATCCAAGTAGTTGATGCAAGTGGAAAAACAGATGCAGAAGGCAACCCTACTGAAAATTATGATCCTGCTGAAGAAGTGGTATTTCTTGAAGAAGAGTTGATTTATTGGATAGACAGCATTCTTAAGAGAGGCTGGAGTAAAATCAAAGGAAGGGATATTAAAGCAGTCCACGAGATACTAACTGGCCTGAATATATCGGAATCCGAGATAGAAAAAGTCGCAAAAAAACTCAACCTTGCGTTGGATCGGATAAATTGGAGTGATAATCAAATCTTGGAGTTCTGTAGAGAAATAAAGAAAGAAGTAATGCCTGTAGTAATCGCAGCAAACAAGATAGACATACCTGGTGCTAAAGATAACTATATGAAAATGAAGGAAAGATTTCCAGATCGGATTATAATTCCAACTTACGCAGATGGGGAGCTTGCATTAAGAAAAGCAGCTAAAAACAGCATCATAAAGTACAATCCTGGCGAAAAAGATTTTGAGATAATAAATGCAAATGAGCAACAGAAACAAGCCCTGGAAAAGATAAGGAAGATTATATATTCCAATAACGGAACAGGAGTTCAGGAAGTGATAGATAAGGCAGTTTTCGATTTTCTAGGGCTGATAGTTGTTTATCCAGTAAGCGATGAACACAAATTTACAGACAATTTCGGTAACGTACTCCCAGATGCGATACTAGTTAAAAAAGGGACAACAGCTCTTCAATTTGCAGGAAAAATACATTCAGATCTTGCTAAAAACTTTATTTATGCGATAGATGTGAAGAAAAAAATAAGAATTGGAAAGGACCACGTACTAAATAATGGAGATGTAATAAGGATAATATCAGCAACAAAATAGGATTGCCCATATAATAAAGGAATCATTACAGAATTAATGAAGCATATATTACAATCTATATATCTGCAAATGAGGTATTTTCCCAATATATTTGCAATTTTTTATATCGAAACCTTTATTTTCAATAAGTTTAAGCGACTCTTTTCCAATTACATTTATAGAAGAAGCAACCTTGAGTTTTTCATCCAATTCTTTAACATTTTCTGCAAATTCGCCCTGGTAAAACTTTTTGTATTTTATTAAGTCAAGGCATAATTCCCCTTCAACATATTTCTTTCCTAAAAGCGACTTGTCGCATATAGCAATTACAACATTTTTATTTCGCTCTATGACATTTATCAATACCTTTCCAGCCATTTTGTATCACTTCCAATTATTCTGATATTTGAAATACTTATATCCACTAAAAAATGTCAATGCAATTTAGAAATCAACGCGCTTTCATCCATAAATCCAAAGTTAACATCGTCATTTATTACAATTACAGGGATTGACTGATTTGCAATTCCATATCTATTTTTCAACGCGTCCACCAAAGTTGAATTTACTGAAAGGTCAAAAGTGTATACTTTAGTATTTGTTTTCATTCTTACAGATGTTATAATGCTTCCTTGCTCCTTACATGTCTGGCACATTTCACTATCAACAAAGTATAGAATTAAATTTTGCTTTTCTCCACACATTGTGTTAACCTTTTTAGATAATAAATAGTCTCTGAATTCTAGTTCCATGTAATTCAACTTAACGCTTTCATCAACTCCTCTTTTCTCTTCCATAAATTCTATCTGCTTTCCAAGTTCATAAGTTTCATCATCGAATTTAGCAGTTTCGCTTTTAATGTACTCACAGTATCCCTTTTCATTCTCTAAAAGCAATAAATTTCCTATTGCAATCATTCTATTACTAAGTTCTACTATCTTTTCATTCATTTGTCCATAAACTGTTTTTTCTATCTGGAGTCCAAACCATACTCCAATAATAAATATTATCAACGATATAACAAACGCAGTTATATACAAATCCCAGCTAATCTTTCTTTCCAATTTTTTAAGAGCCATACACTCACCATCTTTGTTTTTCCCCTTTCAACTCTTTAAATATAGCAATAAACATGAATAAGGTGATTAGATAACAGTATAATATGGTGTAAACAAACAGATACCTTTTCTTTATTCTATTTTCCTTCATTTCCTTCAATGCTATTACAGTCCATGCTAATGTAATGATCAATACTACGGCTGATAATATGTGGATTGGTTCTATAGTAAGCAACAATTTGTCCAAAACTAAAAAATTTCCTTTCGATACTGCAGTAGCCACTGCAAACGAAACAACAACCAATAGAACAATTGAAAGTATGCTGTAAAGCATGACAAACATCCCAAAATCTCCGTACTTTGGGTTTATTGTATAAGCATATTTCATCACATTTCTAAAGCCGCCCCTGTGCCACCTTTCCCTCTGCTTCATGAATGAAGAGAAATCTTTAGGGACATCAGTATATACAACAGCATCCATGCAGCTCTCTATTTTATAATTGGCAGCCTGTATTCTGAGTGCGATTTCTTGGTCTTCCATTATATTGTTAGGATCAAATCCACCAACAATATCAAATATCTCTCTTCTAAACGCGCTAAAAGGACCAGGCGTCACATAAACTCCATTTATCATTGCAAAAAGTCTTCTATTGAATATGGTGAATAAATATTCCAGTCTCTGTAGCTTTTCAAGAAATGTCATATTTTCTCTTTCTCTTACCTTCACAGCCGAGGTCACAGCAGCTACATCGTCTTTAAAGTAAGAGATCATTTTTCTTAAACTATTTTTTTCAATGTATGAATCTGCATCTAAAGTAACAATTATTTCTCCTTTAGCTTCCTTTATTCCTCTATTAAGCGAATCTGCCTTTCCGCTATTTTTTTTATTTATTAGCTTAACCCTTTTATCTTTAATAGACCTAACAACGTCAGCGGTTCCATCGCTTGACCCATCATTAACAACAATGATTTCTAACTTATTTTTCGGATAATCTGATTTAAGAACAGAATTTATAGTTTCAACAATAGTTTCCTCTTCATTGTAGGCAGGTATTATGAAACTTACAGTAGGTTCATAGTCTGTTCTTTTCGCAGTTTTTCTGACCTTTTCTCTGTTTTTTAGATATATTAAAAGCATAGTAGTGCTGAAAAAAAGCACTAAGAACATCATCATATATTCAATCAACCTACTGAATTCAAGATTCATCTCAATCCACTCATTATATCCTTTTTATGTCTGTGATTTCTCTTAAGAAGCTAGTTGCATATGCACCTTTAGTCAGTTTGAATTTTAATTCGTATTCATCATTATCTTTCTTAATATTTAAATCCTTTACATTTACAAATAATGGACGCCACGACCCATTTAGATTCAAACCAGGGAATTCGCGCAGTTTGAAATCACCAATTTCAATTCCCTCTTCCCATAAAATGTCTTTTATTACATCATTAGGTCTGCTATCATACCCGATTAACTGGCTGCAGACGATCTGATTTCCAGAAGAATCTAAATCAACAAAACCATATCTGTTAAAACCACATGTTTTATCATTTTCAAGAGGTTCCATCAGTTTATTTTTAATTCTAAAACTTAATTCAACATTAAAAAGATAAGATTGATAAGAGTCTAGTATTAATTTAAGGATCGAAGCAGGTATCATCTTAATTGCATTTCTGAATGAATCAGAATCGTAACCTCTTTCCTTCAAGAAATTAGAAATTCTTTTTTCGTACAATCCAAGTTCATTAGCTTCTTGGCATTCGCTGATGCTTTCATTTTCCGGAATCTTAAGTAAGTACTTGATTGCGCTTTCATAATCTTTCAACAGTATGCATCTGGCTACATCAACATTAGTAGATCTGGTCCCAAACCTCTGAGGTCCGAAATAATTCGGTATGATATCTCCATTCTCTTGCATTATTCTCTCAACAGCGCCAATGTCCTCTACTTCAGTTAATCTAATTGTAAAGCTATTCCCAGTCAACGTGCCTATTCTTACTTTAAAGTTCGTATTCCAAATCCTCGCTATCTTTATATTATGGTTCTTTTTGCTTATTTCCATTAGCTTTTCAGAGCTTATCTCTCTACCTTTCCAGCAAGAAACCAATTGATATGTAATCGCATTCTTGTCTTTCTGTCCTGCAATGCTGAACCTTTTAACATCCACTTTGAGAGAGTCAGATAAAAAACGAATCGCATCGTAAGTTGTGAGGTTCTTCTTTTCAAGTACAAATGTGATGTATTCTGAATTGTCAACGTTTTCTAGATTTAACTCCGTTACGTTCTCTCCATTAAAAATTTCTTCTACTATAAAACCTTCAGGTTCGTTTATTCTTTTTCCACCAGACCCTTTCTTTTTGGAAAGATGTGATAAACTATTCATGTTCACATAATCCCCAGATAGATTATTGTATAAAGCTATTAAAACATTTCAAACGTAAAGAGCATAAATACTTGAAGAAAGGGTTAAATGAATTTATTCTTATTTTTAATTTTTAGTGGAAGTATAGGAAGCCTAGTTAAAAGGAAAACTTTTTATATAAAAATAATGATTTTAGTAAGATTTATAAATCTTTTAGATATTATACTAATAGAGGGTACATCGAATTTTGTACATCTGCCTCAAATTGGTCGCCTCGCCAGTGCGAATGCACTGGCCTCTTTCTTTTCACTAAAGGTGGATTATATGGATCCAATTGTAATAGACGGCTCTAAAGGAGAAGGCGGTGGGCAGATTTTAAGAACTGCATTAGCACTTTCTTGTATTACAGGGATTCCGTTCAATATTAAAAACATAAGAGCGAAGCGGCCAAAGCCAGGACTACAACCTCAGCACCTAACATCCACAAATTCACTTTCATTGATTACAAAAGCAGAAGTAGATGGAAACAAAGTAGGATCTACAGATCTTTTTTTCAAGCCAAATAGAATAATTGGAGGATACTATGAATTTGACATAGGAACTGCAGGATCGATTCCTTTGTTAATGCAATCTGTTCTTCCAGTGATGCTTTATGCAGACAGACCTTCCAAGATAAATATGACAGGAGGAACTCATGTATCTCATTCGCCATCGACTGATTATTTCGAAAATATATTCTTACCTATGATTCGAAAGATGGGTGTAAATGCAGAAATATTGGTAGAAGAATTCGGCTGGTATCCAAAAGGCCAGGGGAAAGTAACCCTGTTTGTCAAGCCTTCCATTATTTCTCCAATCTCTATAACTGAAAAATTAAATCTAAAATCCATAAACGGAGTAATTTCTCAGTCAAATCTTCCAGACGAGATTATGGAAAGAGAAGAACAAAGCATAAGGAGCATATTTCCAGGTATAATACTAACTAAGAGGAACAGGAATTCGGCTTCAGCAGGTAATGCAATAACCACGTGGGCGGAATATGAAAACACAATTATCGGTTCTGGCATATTGGGTGAGAAAGGAATAAAGGCTGAAAAAATAGCAAAGACGTGTGCAGAAGAATTAAACAAGCTTGTGAAATCCAAAGGGGCGGTAGACCAATGGATGGGAGATCAAATTCTAATATACATGGCTTTGGCTTGTGGAGAATCAAAGATAAAAGTTAACAAAATAACTGGCCACATGCGATCGTGCATGGAGATAATACCTTTGTTTACTGGAAAACAGTTTAACATAGAAGGCAAAATCATTTCAATAGAAGGCATCGGCAAAAGCAAATAAAAAGTAAATGTTATTATGATATTCCTTAGATTATATTAATACATCTTGTGGTTTGATGAGATTATTGTTGCTTGACGCAATAGGTATATTTTCAGTATTATTCGCAGCGTTCTTAGTTTACGTTCTTTCTGGTAGCTATGCGTTTCAAAATCTAGCGATAGCATTAACCTTTCTAATCATTGGCGTCGGAATAACTAAGTATATGTATGAAGAAAAGAAAGAGAAAGGAGTTTATGAACACGAAAGAAGTTGGCAGAACGTACTTTCAAATTCGCTTTTTCCATTGATTTCATGCGGTTTTTACTACATGACAAATGATCCAATCTGGATATTATCTTACGTATCTGCGTTTGCGGGCGCAATGGCAGATAAATTTGGCTCTGAACTTGGAGTGCTGTCTCCAAACCCGTTGTCTTTGGGAACTCTAAAACCTGTCAGACAGGGCACTTCAGGTGCTATTTCAATCTTAGGCACTTATCTTTCTTTCATCGGCGCATTGATAATAGGCGTTGTAGCTTATTTTGTTTATTCATTCCACCCATTGAACATATTATTGATTGGATTCTTCGGATTTCTCGGAAGTCTAGCAGATTCAATTGCAGGTGTATTTGAAGAAAAGGGATTAGGAACTAAAAGCACCTCAAACTTTATATGTACTTTAGTTGCAGGAATCCTCGGTTTCATTTTTCTCAGGTTCTGACCTTGCTATTAATTAATTTAGACTTTTATTACTTTCTGTATAAAATTATTTATGGGTTTTTCATTGAAGCAATCAGATAAAAAAAGATCAATAGATGATATGATCAAATCCTCATTCTGGGCTTATTCCGGCGTATTTCTCATATTATTCTTAGGTTTAGTGTCAACAGTTATACTAGCTAGGCTTTTAGATAAAGAAAACTGGGGTATATTATCCACAATAATCGCTGTAGTATCTTTCTTGTCTTCTCTTTCAGAGATGGGCCTTAATTATTACATAGTCTATACTTCTTCAAAATATGATAGACGCCCATCCGAGCTTAGGTCTAAATTAGCCGCTCCGATAAAATGGAAATTAGGCATAATATTTTTAATCGCAATCCTAATGCTGGTGTATTCAGATAATTTGGCATTGTTTTTCAACATTGAAAATGGAGGCAAATTCTTCGTAGCAGGTTCTATCTATTTCATATTCTACAATCTTTTTTCCGTATTTTCAGGAATTCTTGACGGAATCAAGAAGTTCAAGGAGGAGTCGATAGTTTCTACAATTAATCAACTATTAAGATTAATATTGTCCGCAGGACTTGTTATCTTAGGGTTTGGTGTGGATGGAGCAATAACAGGATATATAGTATCTGTTGCGATAGCAACTTTTATTCAGTCATATATTCTAAGAAATGTAATTTCATTCTCAGGTAAGAGCGAGGATTCATTACAGGACATGTTTTCATTTGGGTTCTTTTATGGGATAACTTCAATAGCAGCGACGTTTACAATGTGGACGGATTCGATAATGATAGGATTCTTTCTAGGTACAACTGCCGTAGGTATCTATCGAATCGCAGTTTCAATAGCCTCTTCCAGCTCTTCACTTCTTAGTGGGATAAGCAAGGTGACATTTCCATATTTCACTTCAGCTGAATCTGCAGGAAGGGATTCATTTGAAAATTTGAATAAGGTTATAAAGTATCTTCTATTCATCTCACTGCCTGCGGTTATCGGTCTCGCACTTCTTTCCGATGCAATAGTAAATGTATTCTTCGGAATCCAATATATCGAAGCTGCGTTGCCATTGATGATGCTTTCATATTTCATTTTTGATGGAGTTACAACCGGAATGGTGAATTCATATTTAGGTGCAAAGAAATTGACGAAACAGATAGGGACATGCGCAGTGTTTGCATCTTTAGCCAATATAATTTTGAACGTTGTTTTCATTCCAATCTTAGGGATAATAGGTGCTGCAATCGCTTCTGTAATCTCTAGAGCATTAGGATTGATTATCATGATAAAATGGAGCGAAAAGATCCTCAAAGTTAGATTCACATTTCCCATAAGAATTCCATTATTGTCTTCTCTTATAATGGCAGCCGCTCTCCTATTAATGAGAGCATATATTGATCCATCCTCTTCCTTTTTATTACTATTCCTATTTATATTCTTAGGAATAGGAATTTATTTAATCACAGCAAGCATTTTCGGATTCAGGGTGTTGGATTTTGTAAGGAAAATCATCATCGCTCTGGTTCCAGAAAAGATTTTAAGATCAATTCCTTATATAAATAGGTTTGACTAATGTTTGATATATATTTTCAAAGGTGAATTTTTGAGCGGCATTCATTTGGCTATCATCCCGGACGGAAATAGAAGATGGGCAAGGAAAAAAGGAAAGTCCGTAAAGGAAGGACATTGGGCAGGGATACAAAAGCTCAAGAAGCTAATTGAATGGTGTAAGGATTTAGAAGTCACCACCCTATCAATCTGGATATTATCAACAGAAAATATGAAAAGGTCAAAAGAAGAATTAGATGCGCTTTTTGATTTATTCAATAAAATGCTAGATGAGATGCTGAAGTCCAAGGATTTTGAAAAGGCAAGAAAAGAAATAAGTATAACTTTCGTTGGAGATTTTTCAGCTTTTCCTAAAGAGATAACCGATAAAATTAACGAAATCCATAAACTAACTTCGAAAAACAAGAAATACAAACTTGGAATATTCTGCAATTATGGTGGAAGGAAGGAGCTAATAGACGCAGTAAATCAGATGATAAAAGATGCAAAATCAGGAAGACTTAAAGAAGTGGACGAAGACAAATTTTCAAACTATCTTTACGCTCCACATTTGGGAGACCCAGATATAATCTTTAGATCGGGCGGGGAAGAAAGATTAAGCGGTTTCATGCCCTGGCAATCAGTATATTCAGAATTATATTTCTGCGATAAGCTATGGCCAGATATAACAAAGAAAGATTTTTATAATGCAATTGAGGAGATTAAAAGAAGAGAGAGAAGATTTGGAAGATAATATATGTGTCATCTAAGATGAGTATATGCTTGGTTGGGAGATAGTTAAAGAAAAGAAGGATTATGCGCTTTCCATTCCTCCAATCTCAAAGGAAGAAGAAGACATAATTGTGGATCTGACAAAACTTTTCAAGGAAGAGTCAAAAAACAAAGACATATCTTCTAAGAACGTAAGAAAGGAGATAGCGGAACTTCTTATAGACTATTGCAAATATCACAATATATCTTTAGATCCGGATCAAGAGAAGTATTTTGTTAATTATCTGATGTATAATATATATGGTTTTAGTGGGATTGAAGAATTTTTACAAGATAACAACATAGAAGAAATAGCAGTTATAGGAATAGACAAACCAGTCTACATTTATCATATAGATAAGGGCTGGTTAGAATCTAATTTAAGATTCAGGAATCAAGAGACTGCGATTTCAGTTATAAACAAGATAGCAAGGCAAGTCGGAAGAAGAATCACATATCAAAATCCAAAGATTAATGCAGTGCTTCCAGACGGCTCAAGGCTGCATGCTTCGATTCCCCCAATATCTGATTTAGAGATGACCATAAGGAAATTCAGATCAAATCCAGTTACTCCAGTTGAACTATTTCAGAAAAATATCTACTCACTAGATTCAGTAGCTTTCCTTTCGCTAGTTTTTCAATCTGATTTCAACATACTGATAGCCGGCAACACTTCGAGTGGAAAAACAACGACTTTAAATGCAATGTTTTCCTTCGTTCCACTTTCTGATCGAATTCTGATAATAGAAGAGACTCCTGAAATAAACATTCCACACCCACACAGAATAAAGCTCCTTTCTAATCCAGAGTTAAAAATAAACATGAAAAGTCTTGTTGAGGACAGCCTAAGAATGAGGCCGGATCGTGTAATCGTAGGAGAGATAAGAACGCAAGAAGAAACATCTGCGTTTATAGAAACAATACTCAGTGGCCAAGCAAGAGGCAGTTATGCAACCTTCCACGCGCAATCTTCCGAGGAAGCGGTGAAAAGGATGCTAACCCTAGGAGTTTCTAAATATGATGTGGCTTCAATTGATTTTATTTTGATACAAAGAAGATTGATGAGGTATGATTCAAATACCAGAAGATATTGGGAAGAAAGAAAAGGAATAGAGTTGGCAGAGATGAGTCATGAAGGAGAAATCAATAAGATATTCCAAATAGATAGAAAATCAGGCGGTATGGTGGGAGACGCGTCTAAATCGATAAGATTTGAAGAGATAGCCACAAGTTTCGGAATGAGCAAGAAAGAGTTAGAGGAAGAACTTAAGTTTAGGAAAGATTTGCTTTCTTCATTCAAAACGCTACCATTCAATGATTTCGTGTTCAAACTTCAGGAAAAACTCTTTTCCAATATCAAACTATCAGTAAATTCCAATCCAGAAAACCAATGACTATCTACTAAACATACTTAATTAGGACTTTGTAATAAATTTATTATCATAGTTTTATAAAGGTGGGCATGTGAGAAGGAAATCTTATAGCGCGCTCGGTGCCTATTTCGATTCGATCAAAAAAGAGGTAGGGATCAACTTATACCGTGCAGATTTGGAAATCTCACCTTCAAAATACATCGCCTACTCGCTTTTAGTTTCATTATTTTTAGGCGCATCATCCACCTTTTTTATTTCTACTTTAAGTACTTCATTTGACTATATTACTTTAATCCTTATTTTCGCAATGCTTTTTCTTGCGTATTTCCTTATTTTCAAAAAGATCCCTTCTTCTATAGCAAAGGCAAGAGCAGCGCAGATAGAATCAGATCTTCCCATTGCAATAAGGTCCATAGGAATTCAACTTAATATGAAAGTACCATTTGAAACTGCTTTGGAAAACATAGCAAATTCCAATTATAAATGCTCTTCAGAATTCAAAAAAGTAGTAAATATGATAGATGGAGGAACACCAATCCCAGATGCACTAAGGCAAGTAACAGAAAGGGTAGATTCGCAGACGGTAAAGAAACTAATGGTGCAGTTGATACATGTTTATCTTGAAGGAATGGACGGTACAGAATTAAAACACAGCGCGGACGAGCTTATCCATGCGCAAAGATTCAAATTCAAAGAATTCTCTGCAAAATTAAGCTTTCTTAGTCTCATGTTTATAGCCATATCCTCCATAGCGCCTACGATGTATTTGGCATATATTATTGTGGCAAGCACATATTTAGAAACACAAACTTCCATTGGAGACATTTGGTTTGCATTTGTCGTAATCTTCCCTTTAATCAATATTTTGCTGATAGTTTACATAAAATACGCAACCCCTGCAGTCCTTTCAAACTTATCAGAAAAATTTCTCTCAAAAAAAGAGGAAACAATGCTTGATGAGCAGTTGAAAAATATGAAAATAAATCTGAGGTTTAGAAATTTTATGATTTATCTAACATTGCTTTCAGTAATGCTAGCAATTATTTTTTATTTCCAAGTAAATTACTACTCCCTACTTTTCCTTCTTCTCCCACTACTAGCATATTTTATTTTGCTCTGGATGATTGAGATGAGAGCGAATGAGATAGAACAGTATCTTCCAGATGCGCTGATGTATGCTGCAACACTTGAATTAGGAATTCCAATGGAACGAATAATAGAAAACATAGCAAACGCAGGATACAGATCCTTGTCAGATGAATTCAAAAAAGCAGAGCGGCAGATAAAAGTTGGAATAAGCGTAAGTCATTCTCTTCTCAATATGAAAGATAGAAACAGTTCGCTTCTATTAGACAGAGTAATATCTCTTCTTATACAATGTTACAAGACAGGAAAAGATGTCCATAAGGGGATAAAAGAAACCGCAGAAGACATATTCGAATTGAACATGCTTAAAAAGGAGCAAGCTTCTTCTTTAGCGCTACAGAAGTACACCATTCTTCTTGGAGGATGTATCTTTGTTCCTATAATTCTATCCGTAATTTTAAACTTAATCTCAGGTATTCAACCGTTAAACGGAGATGCAGCTACACTAGAATATAGATCTCAAATATTAAGCGTTGCTAACCACGCAGCACAAGTATATCTAATTATTTATGTGGTATTATCTTCTATATTTATAGCAATGCAGGAAGGAAGAGTGAGGACATTTATCGGGTATTTTATTCTGCTTCTTCCTTTGGTTTTATTTCTTTTCAATTTTGGAAAGGAATTCATTATTTTATAGACTAAAATAAGAATTAAGAAATTAAGAGTATAAGCCTCAGGCGAGAATCGAACTCGCGACCTCTACCTTACCAAGGTAGCGCTCTACCCCTGAGCTACTGAGGCAGACATATAGAAGTATAATATTATAGCAGTAAAGGCATTAAAATATTATCATTATATTTATTTTATGGCAAGGCGCAAGAAAAATTATGATTTCAGGTTTCCACCCCAGCTTCAGAAGCTAAAGCGTGGACCGCAAGTAATACTTCCAAAGGATTTGGGAGCGATAGTCGCATTTACTGGAATGAACAAGGAAAGCATAGTCGTTGATGCAGGTACGGGAAGCGGGTTCGCAACCGTATTCTTCGCTTCCATAGCGAAAAAAGTTTATTCATACGAGAACAAAAAAGAATTCTATGACTTTTCAGAAAAAAACATAAAACGTTCAGGCCTTACAAATATCATACATGAGTTCGGTTCAGTTTTTGAAGAAATCTCCAAAATAGAGGAAGAGATAGACATTGTTAATCTGGATCTGCCGAATCCAGAGCTGATTTTCGAATCAAAATTTAAGCTAAGTGAAAAAGGATACATAGTTGCATATCTCCCCCATGCAGAGCAAGTCTCAAAATTTGTTTCTGCAGCAGCAAAGAATAATTTCGTTTCATTCACTATAGAAGTAATAATACGAGAGATTATTTCAAGAGAAAGGGGCACAAGACCGCAGAATACAGGAATCACACATACTGCATATCTAACATTCTGCAGGAAACAACAGGATTCGCAATAAATTGATGGTTATAAATGGTGGGAAAATGGATTTGGGAAGGTTAGATTTTGACAATTTAGGTCCAGAAAAAATACTTATTGTTTCAGATAAAAAAACAGGAATGAAAGGTTGGGTTGTAATAGACAATACAGCATTGGGCGTTGGAAAGGGCGGAATCAGAATGACTCCAACAATTACAATCGAAGAGGTTGCCAGGCTTGCAAGAGCTATGACCTTGAAAAATTCCCTAGCAGGGCTTCCTTTCGGAGGAGCAAAATCCGGCATATTAGCTCCTGCAGATGTAATCAAGGATCCAGCAAGAAAAAAGGAGTACATAGTTGCTTTTTCAAAGGCAATCAAGTCTATATGTCCAAGGGAGTATGTTGCAGGGCCGGACATGAATACTGGAGAGGAAGAGATGAGATGGTTTGTGGAGGCAAACGGTTCTTGGAAAGCAGCAACAGGGAAGCCGAAAGGAATGTGCATAGGCAAGGACGGCAAGAAATGCGGGATTCCGCATGAGTATGGCTCAACTGGCTTTGGAGTTTGTCAGGCTGCATTAGTGGGAATGGATTTCAAGAAAATGAATGTGAAAGAAACATCCTTCGCAGTTGAGGGATTTGGAAATGTTGGATATTTTGCAGCAAAACACATGATAGAAAAAGGAGCAAAGCTTGTTGCAATAAGCGACAGTAAAGGCACCCTTTATAATCCAGAAGGAATAAATTTTCAGGAGCTGGAAAAAGTAAAGAAAGAGACAGGAAGTGTTATTAATTATAAACCAGGCGAAATACTTAAGACTTCAGATCTTTTTGAACTAGATGTAGATATATTAATTACTGCAGCAGTGCCCGATGTAATAAACAAGGACAATGTGGATAAGATACGCGCCAAAATAATCGTTGAAGGCTCTAACATCCCTACTAAACCAGAATACGAAGAGATACTGTATAAAAAGGGAATACTTGTTATTCCAGATTTTGTTGCAAATGCAGGAGGCGTAATCTCTTCCTATGCAGAATACAAAGGAAAAACACCAGACGAAATGTTCAAAATAGTAGAGAAAAAAATAACATCCAATGTAAAGAAAGTATTGGTTTTATCCAGAAAAGAAGGGATAAAGCCTAGAGATGCGGCGATGAAGATTGCCTTGCAAAGAATTGAGAATAAAACGAATGATAATAAAAATAAAAATGCAGGGGGTGGGATTTGAACCCACGAAGCGCCTACGCGCATAGGGTCCTAAGCCCTACCCTTTAGACCAAGCTCGGGCACCCCTGCATGTTTGTAATAATTTTGCGCTTAAGCCTTCCATCTCATATGTTATAGCTATATCAATTACGAAAATAAAAAACCTATCTATACATCGGAGATTGTATCTGTTCGTATGTTTTCTTGGCTTCTTTGCTGTCTTTTATCAATTTCTTTAGTTTTTCTTCTATTTCTTCTCCTTCTTTCTTTAGTTTTTCTGTATCTATTTTTATATGTAGCAATTCACTTAGTTTGTCAAGGACCTTGGCTGCCCCTATTAAGTTGATGTTCATACCTCTGCTGGATGTAAGGATTGCGGCAGCAGGGAATTTTCTTACATATGCATTTGCCAATATCAAACCAGTTACACCAGTTGTTACCCCTTCTTTTACTATAGTCACGCCTGCATCTTTCAGATCATTTTTCAGACCTTCTGTGGATGCAATCCCGAATACAGTTTCCTTCGAAGCTTCGATCCCTACTCCACCGAGAGATATAATCGCACTGAGTTTCTTATCCTCTCCCCACAAGACAATCTCATTCGCAACAGAGCTTACTGCAGAGATTGGTATGACAAACTCTGAAAACAAGACGAGTAGATTATATTTTTTAGATTGATATATCCTTGCAGCAGGCAAGGGTTCTTCGTTATGGACAGTACATAATGGTGGAAACGCCTCGGAATCAATGTATCCAACCAATTCCATATCCCATTCCTTAACCAAATGCATTGCTGCGATGGTTCCAATCATCCCAACTCCTGGGAATCCTTCTATTAATATTGGATTTTTTAGTTTAATAGGCGAAACTTCAACTATTTTTGTCATATGTATATATCTTTGGTTGGTTTTTTAAAATCTTTGATGTTTACGTAGAATTAATCTAGAAAATTTTGATTTGAGATAATTTAAGAACTTAGAATACAATCTCTGCAGAATCCTTTCCCACCACAACTGTATGCTCAAACTGTGCAACCTTGCTTTTGCTCACTTCCCTTAGAACAGGATAGGCCATTAAAGAACCATTTCTAATAAGCTCCATCAATGCGATTTTTTCAGCCTGTGTATTTACATAGTGTCTTTCAGCAAATGGCATTGTTTTTCTCTCCATAACAATCCTTTCCATCATTTTTCTAGCTTCTCGATTTCTAGTAGCCTCAAAACTGTGCGCGCTGAATATTTCACACCTATCCATTTCACTTACATGCCCTGCCGCGTTGCCATAGGTTACGAAAGGCTCTATTGCGATGATGTCCCCTTCATTCAATATGGATCCTTTCTTTGTTTCAAAATTAGGTATTATCGGATCACAATGAATTACATATCTATCAAGGCCATGACCAGTCAAATTATCTATAGGTTTGAATCCATTTTTCTTCAAAGTGTTTTCAATTTCTTTTCCTATTTCTGATGTTGATATTCCAGCCTTTATTTTTGATACTGCGTTTTCTAATGCTTCTTTTGTGGCATCAATCATCTTTCCATGTTCTCCACTTAGGTCTATTGTGATTGAGCCATCTGCAATGAAGCCTTCTTTGTGAACCCCGATATCTATCTTTACTAAATCATCCTTTGCAAATACCCTATCATCATTTACAGATGCAGTATCATGTGCTGTTATTTCGTTTATTGAGACGTTTACTGGAAAAGCATATCCCCCGCCCATCTCCTCCATTTTCTTTTCAAGCGAATCACATAGTTTCAGTATTGAATCCCCTTCTTTTATTTTAATAGAATCCCTTATTTTTCCTGCAATCTTTCCAGCCTCGATAGTATTTTTTATCTTATCTTCCTCGCTATAATCTTCATAGAATTCATCCATATATTCACCTTTTTAATTACATCCAATCTGAAAGAGAAGATTGTTTCCCTTCAAATATTATGTCTTCCTCACTGTAACCCAACTCACCAATTATTTTCATTACAGCAGGAAGCACTTGATTATGGATATAATATTCAGCATCATAATCATCAGCAAATTCAGCTATTTCTGCCTTTTCAGATATGCTATTTCCTTTTTTAGTTATTATATACCCTACAATGGATCCAGGCCTTATTTCAATCCCTCTCTTTCTTGCCTTTTCAACAGCTGAAATTTCTGGAGAAAGAACTTCATATTCTTCTTTTCTAAGTTGTGTATAAATAATCAAATCATCTTTTGACACATTACCTTTGTTTAGTTTTTCAATAACTTCCTTCACTATGGAAAGTGCCTTTTCCTTGCTGCCATCTATCAATATTGCCTCTAAAACTTTTCTCTGTGTTTCTCTTGCTATCTTAGACCAATCTCTCCTTACAAGCTCAAATCCTCTTATCTTGATTTTGCCATCTTCTGTAACCAATGCATACTTCTTTTTCGCCCCTGTTTCTTTCTCTTGCTTCTTAGATACAAAAACCCCTCTTTTATAGATATTTTCTAATTCTAACTCCATGGTTTCAGGGAGCGTCTTGTTTATTTCTTCCATAAAATTGATAGCATTTTCTTCTGTCTTATTTTCAAGAAGAAGAAATATGCTGTCTGTGTCGCTGTAAAGAACCTTAAATCCTTTTTCTTCAGCTCTTCTTCCCACTTCTTGAATGTAATTTCTTCCAAATGCAGTTATTGATTCTGCGCATTCTCTTGAATACCACCTTGATTTTGGATAATTAAGCATTCCATACACAGTATTCAATACGATTTTTAAGGCAGCCACTCTGGCATTGAGTGTGCTGACCTCCTTTTCATTTCCAGATTTTTGTGCTTCCTTAAGTTCTTTCTTTATTTTCTTTCTAAGCTCTAAAAGATGAAGTATGGCAGAAGGAACCAAACCCTTTTCCTTTTCGCAGAAGTAAAATCCATTTGGAGCCTTATTTCTCCCATTCTTGCATTCTTCATGGCCGCAGTTAATAGTATAGGGATCAATGTTGTGAGAAGTTATTATAGAAGGATACAGGCTTCTGAAATCAAATACAGCAATCTTTTCATATATTCCTGGAGACGGAAGCTTTACATAAGCCCCTTGTATGGGCTTTGAAAAATCTTGAGCCCAGCTAGGCTTTTGAGGTATAAGATATCCTCGTTTATAGCTTTCATCCATAAGCAAGGATTCTACCATCTGTCCTGTTGTAGAACCGCTTATATTAGGAAGGGTTATCTTAGTAAGTCTAGCCAACTCCACTTCTAAGGGATAAAGTTTCTTGAAAATCTCATGCGCCGCCTTTGCATCTTTTATAGCATACTCCAATAATTCTGTTCTTTTATTTTCATCATCCCACATCTGATATATTGAGAGCATGTCTACTTTCCAATTATCTCCACCTACTAGCTCTTTGTAAACCTCTTCAAGAGTATGCCTTTCAAGCTTGATTGCCTGCGCAGCAGCAAGGATTCTTACTAGATAATAAACATCAGAATGCACTCTTCCCTCAAGTTTGGAATGGGTTGTCATTCCAATTCTCTTTATTTTCGGTTCGCTTCTTCCTCTACCCAGTCTAAGCTTTATCCCAAGTTCCTTAGCCCTGGCCTTCAGATAAGGTATGTCAAAAACAGAGGAATTGTATCCTGCAAGAATATCTACTTCTTTCTCTTCGATCAGATTACAGAATTTTTCAATCATCTCCTTTTCGTCTTTTACAATTGAAACATTCTCAGTTTTTCCATTTTTCCAAGTGATTGCCCCAGCTGTTTTGTCATCGGCATAGCTTATGATTATGGCTGGATCTTCATCTTCTCTAGGTATTCCATGTGGATTATATACCTCTATATCAAAAGTCAGAGCATTCAATGAATTAACATCAATTATATTTCCAATATCTTTTATGTTTTTTACATATTTGCCTTCGTATTCTATTTCAACAGTATTCATGGGCCTTAGATTTTTGTCAATAAGGTATCTTTTATTGAATTTAATATCTTTTTCATAGATCTTTCCAAATTCACTAAATAGTTTTGCAAGGATCGGCACTTCCTTTGGGTCGCTACAAGTTATCTTTTTCAAAACCCTCTGCTCATGCCCTATTCGTTTTTTTTCTTCCCCAACATCAATTATTTCTATCCCGTTATAAATCCCTTTCTTTATTTCTTGTTCGGTTTCTATGTAAAAATAAGGATAAAACTCTTTGTCGTATAATCTGAACATTTTCTTTCTTTTCAAAATTAGTCTTATTATGCTTCTGCCGTTTTTGTTTACTACATCGACATCAACAAGAATAGCCTTTATTTTACCCATATCACTACCTAAAGTTCAAAAGCAAGAAGAAAATTAAGAATAAATTAATTACTTCTTCCTCTTTATCGCTGCGATGTCTCCTAAAGAGAATTGCTCAATAGCGGCTTCCTTTATTCTCTTTCTTGTTGACACACGTTTTTCTTGCTTAAGCGCATCGATCTCTTCATTTGTTTCATCAATCTCTTTTTTGAGCTTGTCTCTTTCGTTCTTTAGTTGAGAGATCTTTCCTTCCATCTCTTTCAGAACTCCCATTTTCTGTTTGAGTTCTCTTATCTTTTTCAAGCGTGCCTCTAAACTATGTATCTTCTTAGCCAATTCCTTCTCCACTTTTAGTGGCAGGTTTTTAGCTGTTGAGATCTTAAA
This sequence comes from Candidatus Micrarchaeia archaeon, assembly GCA_038874185.1. Classification (GTDB taxonomy): domain Archaea; phylum Micrarchaeota; class Micrarchaeia; order CABMEP01; family CABMEP01; genus DTQF01. The sequence goes on along the minus strand of JAVZCX010000002.1, from coordinate 8,321 downwards.
GTCTAGCTGGTTTATCTGCTTGATTATTCTTTTTTCTTCATCCGCAGAACCCAAACCACTTGTTTTTCTGATTTTTTCTATTTCGTTAGCTAGAGTTCTGATCTCCTCGCTAAGCTTTTTAACGTTTTCAAGCTTCGACTTCTTTTCTGCTTCAAGTTCCTGTATTTGTTGAGTAATAGTGTCGCTCATCTATAAAATATGTCTGATTACATTTAAAAAGATTTTTTTACTTTGCATTATGTTTTTAAACCTTCTTTATTTGTTTAAATTACCAAAGATGAAGGGAACAGCATCAATTTTTTATATATTGCCAAATAAATATTCTCATGACAGAAGCATATCATCTACTTTCAGTTAATCAAACACTAGATACTTTGAACACATCTAAAGAAGGACTGACTTCTTCTGAAGCAAAAGCAAGACTTTCAAAATACGGATATAATGAAATACAAGAAAAAAGGAAAAAAACAGACGTTGAAATTTTTATAGACCAATTCAAAAGCTTCCTTATAATAATTCTTATAGTTGCAGTGATACTCTCTTTTGCATTTGGAGAATATATAGATGGAATGCTGATATTGCTAATAATCTTTCTTAATGCATTTTTAGGTTTTGTTCAGACAAAAAAAGCAGAGGAAGCAATAACTGCCTTAAAAAAACTTACAGTGCCTGTTGTTAAAGTATTAAGAGATAAAGAGGTAAAGAATATATCTTCAAGGGAGCTCGTCCCTGGAGATATTGTGATTTTGGATACAGGAGATAAAGTGCCTGCAGATTGTAGAATCCTAAGCCAAATAAACCTTAAAGTAGATGAATCAGTGCTTACTGGAGAGTCCATTCCAGTTTCAAAATCTTCAGAGCAAATGAAATCTCCGCAACCGATTCAAAATCAATCCAATATGTTATTCATGGGTACATCTGTAGTATATGGAAGATGCGAAGCAGCGGTGATCGCAACAGGAATGAATACTGAGTTTGGGAAGATAGCACTTTCTATACAGCAAGGAGAGGAAATCACTCCATTACAAAGAAAATTGGATGATTTTGGAAAGTTTATAGGTAAGGTTTTTCTTTTTATTTGCTTCACAGTCTTTATTTTAGGTTTAATAAATGGAATTGAATTTATAACAATTGCAATAACTGCAATTTCTCTCGCTGTTGCAGCAGTTCCCGAGGGATTACTTGCATCTATAACGATAGCATTATCTCTAGGAGTAGCTACAATGGCAAAACATAAGGCAATAGTAAGAAAGCTGACTGCAGTTGAGGGATTAGGAAGCGTTACAGTTATATGTACAGATAAGACAGGAACCTTAACTGTAAACGAAATGACAGTAAAAAGAATATGGAATATTGGTAAAGAGTATAATGTTACAGGTGAAGGATACAAAAAAGAAGGAAAAATATTGCTCAATGGCAAGCAGATAGACAAAGTTCCAGAGGAATTAAAACTAACTCTTAAATCAGGTCTTTACTGCAACAATGCGTTTATGAATGGTGAGCCTGTAGGGGATCCAACTGAAATAGCATTACTTTTATCTGCATATAAAGTAGGATTAGAAGATGATAGATCAGAAAAAAACAGGTTGGATGAGATTCAATTCGACTCAGAAAGAAAAATGATGTCTGTACTATACAAGTATGATAAGTCAAAGAATGTAATATGGACAAAAGGTGCGACTGAAAAGGTGCTTGAAAGATGTACATACGTAATGAAAGAAGGAAAAATAGTAAAGTTGACAAATCAGCATAAGAAGATGATATTAAATAAGGAAAAAGAATATGCATCATCAAGCTTCAGAGTTTTAGCATTTGCAATGAAGATTACATCTTCCAACAAAATAGTAGAAGACAAGCTCGTTTTCCTTGGCATTCAAGCTATGATAGACCCACCAAGACCAGAAGTTAAGCATGCAATCGCAACCTGTAAGAAAGCAGGAATAGATGTAATAATGATAACAGGCGATCATAAAGAGACTGCAATTGCGATAGGAAAAGAATTAGGCATTATGGATAAGGGGCTTGCAGTTACTGGCGTAGAGTTGGATAAGATAAGCGATGCAGAATTGAAGAAAATGATGCCTGACATAAAAATATTTGCAAGGGCATCCCCAGAGCATAAGGTTAGGATAACGAAGATACTCAAAGAAAATGGAGAAATAGTAGCAATGACTGGAGATGGAATAAACGATGCTCCAGCTTTGAAGGCTGCTGATGTTGGAGTAGCAATGGGACAGACTGGAACTGATGTAACTAGAGAGGTTGCTGATCTTGTGATTTCAGATGACAACTTTGCAACTATTGTTAATGCTGTGGAACAAGGAAGAGGAATTTACGAAAATATAAGGAAGACGATCGCATTTCTACTTTCAGGGAATATAGCCGAAGTTTTCATAATATTTCTAGCAATACTTATAGGCCTTCCTCTACCTTTGGTTGCAATACAGATATTATGGATAAATCTGGTAACAGATGGTCTGCCAGCGTTAGCGCTTTCTGTTGATCCAATCTCTAAGGAGGTCATGAATAGAAAACCAAGGTCGCCAAAAGAAGATATAACTAGTGGTTTGGAAATATATCTGATTCACTATCCTATAATACTGACATTCTTTTCACTTGCATCATTTATTTATGTTCTAGAATCATCAAATGACCTGATAAAGGCACAGACTGTGGTATTTACATTGGTTATGCTATTCGAGATGTTTCAGTCTTTTGCATGCAGGTCTCTAGAAAAACCAGTAGGAAAAGAAATTCTTAAGAACAGATATTTATTACTTGCTGCCGCTATAGCAATTATTCTTCAAATGTCAATTTTATATTTTGAACCAATGCAGATTTTATTTGATACAAAACCACTTACTATATTGGAATTAGCTGCAATAGTGTCGATGTCTTTGGTCGGATTCCTATACATTGAATTAGCCAAATCCTTGAAGAGTAAGGAAATTCAAAAGCAATTGAAGGCATCTTAATTAATTAGAAACCGAATCCTTTTCCTTTGAATAGTCTTTGTAGATTTCTTTGCATACCTTTATTCTTCTGTAACTGTTCATACATCTTTTTCATCTTGCCAAATTGAGTTATAAATTCCTTTACAACAGAAGCAGGTACACCCGAACCTTTGGAAATCCTTTCTATTCTTGAAGGACTTTTTCTAACCAGATCTGGATTCTTTCTTTCAGCCTTGGTCATCGAATCTATAATTGATTCATATTGGTCCATTTTTTGCTCTCCTTGGTCAAGAACTTCTTTAGGCACATTAACCATTCCCATTGTCTCAAATAGTCCTTTTAAGGGACCCATATTTCTTGCAGCCTTTAATTGTTTGTAGAAAGTTTCAATAGTGAATTCTTCAGGCATCTCTTCCATTCCTTCAGGTACTGCAGCCTTTACTTTTTCAATCAAAGCCTCAAAGTCAGGTACTCCTAAAAGCCTTCCAACAAATTTAGATGGGTTGAATTCCTCTATGTCTCCTATTTTTTCTCCTACACCTATGAATATAACTTTCACGCCTGCAGTTGCACATGCTGTAAGCGCCCCACCACCTTTACCGCTCCCATCCATTTTTGTTATTATAACTCCAGTTAGTTCAACTGCATTATTGAATTCTTCAGCCTGCTTCTTTGCAACCTGTCCTATGTCAGCTGATATTACAAGTATTCTCTCATCAGGCTTTGCAACTTCATTTATCTCTCTCAATTCAGCTATTAGTTCATCATCAAGCGCATCTCTTCCAGAGGTGTCTATTATTATAACATCATTCTTTAGCTTTTCAATACCTTCTTTGACAACATCCTTAGCTTTGACGCCTTCCCCTTTTCTTCCATAAAAGTTGCAGCCTACCTGCTTTGAAAGCTGTTCAAGCTGTTCATATGCTGCAGGCCTCATCATGTCAGCTGCAATAACACCAACGCTCATACCTCTTTTCTTGAGATAATGTGCAATTTTGCCTATCTGTGTAGTATTATGAACGATCATATTATTTGCAATGAAGTTGTGGTATTCTTTGATAGTCAAATCATAAACAAACTTTTCTTTATTTTTGACATGTTTCTTTCCTGCAACCCTTATCCAACAAACATTTGATTCAGATAATAACCTTAATATCTTATAATTTTCATCAAAGGTTTTAACAGCCTTTACTTTCTCTTTACCAGTAGTTGTTATCATGAATAATAAACCATTTTCAGTTGGAATCTGCTTTACATACCCCAGTTGAGACAGTCTGAAGAGAAACGCATTAGCTACAGCTTTATTTATTCTTGCATTTTCTATAATTTCTTCATAGTTATTTCCATGATTAGAAATAATATTCATCAATGTCATCCAATTTCTTTTTAGTTTCGGTAGACATTCCAAGAATTTTTTCAGTGATTTTCTTGTTATAACACCATTCCTTTCGTAATTTCCATACGAATTTACATGTTCTTGAATTTCACCGATCGTTGCGCCCCAACCTTCTCTTGTTTCTTTTAAGAGTCTGCCAACTGGGATGAGTTCAAATTTCCCAGGCGTTTGACCTTTCCCAATATCGATCATATTTCTAAGTCGTTCTTCTTTTTTCTTAGATGTCGGAAGGATTATCTTAGAGAATCTTTCTGCGCTCCATCCTCTTATATAAACTCGGTAATAGCTTGTATTATTTATTGTTTTTCTAGAGACACCACTAAATATATTTAATCTTAACAACATGTAGCGAAGTTCTTCCGCCATTCTTTTGCTCGCTGTAGAGATCTCTATACTTCTTGTGTTATCGCCAACCCAGCCGTCAGAATCGAAATATGCTTTAATAAATGAAATTAAGATATTATTAGGCGATTTCAATAATTGTATTGGACTTGATATTTTTCTGCTTTTATTTTTCAAAGGCATTTTAAATATTATTTTAAGTAGATAAACCAATAGTTTAGAACTTACTATGACTCTTTTGAGTCGTGATCGCCTTATGTCCCTTTTAATTCGCGGTTTGATATCAAATAATTTCTTTACTAAGTAACTAAATCTTTCGATTAGCTCTGGCTCCACATTTGTCATTTCTAGATATTCTTTTCTAATGTATCCTTCGGCATATAAGTAGCCTAAGAATTCAGAGAATTCTTCAGAAAAAATCAATGGAAACTTTATTTTTTTAGATGGACCTGCTCTTCCAATTCTTGCAACAGTCAATGTCGTCGGCTTACTTATTTTAACCCCATATTTGATGCATTTTCTTAATAGTTCGATAGGGACTATTCCCCATTTAAGGTTGGCAGTAAATGTGCAATATGCTCCCCTTATTTTCAATTTCTGATATGCAATCATAAGAGTTCCATATTTTCGCAAAAGTTGTTCTCTAATTTGCAATGCAATCCCTTTATCTACGATCGCAATGTCTTTGTTTGTATTTGTAATTATTTCATCCCACATGTCAACATATCTTTTATCATCAAAGGGAAGGTTTCTTGGAACTGCGACAAACTGGCCAATCTGCAGATCTTCTGCACGTACCTCTTTTATCATTCCATCTTCTAAAGTATAGAATGGATGTTCTGGCGTCACCAATATCTTATGATCGTTCCCATTATCTAAACTCACTTCGATTAATTCATCTTTATAAAGTTTCCAAGCAGCTTCTATACGTGTTTTCTTAATTTTCATTGTATTTGGATCAAAAGAATAAACTTCAAATTCCTTATTTGGTCGTATCATATATCCATCTATTAATACCTCTTTATTTCCATTCTTTTCTATTTGTTTATAGACTTGTTTGATTGGCATTACATTTCCTTCACAGAGAGGAATTAGCGAATCTCCATGTATGCATTTCCCACTTCCAAACAATCCACACATCATTATCTTTTGAGGTTTTAGCTCGAGCTTTCTTCCCTCCCCCATGATCTTAGTGAGTTCTTCATACACAATTGCATGGATGTGTTCGCTCATACTTCTTCCAGCGGGAGGTTTTTCATTAAGAGAACGATTTTCTATCTGCTTTGAAAGCTTGTACACTAGCTCTATATTCACATCTGAAAGTATAAGCGCTCTTTGTATCTCTTTTATCATTGATTTAACAGCACTTTCATCTATTATCGCTTTTCCAGTTATCTTTGCAAGCGCTTTTCTTATTCCTTCTCCAATGTTCATCTTATCACTTAGTTTATCTATTAATTATTTACAGCTGTTACGGCTGTGCCCATTCTATTTCATAGTATTCATACTTGCTTTTAGGCAAGTTTATTCTTTTAACTCTGTAATATGTGACAGAGGTCTCCCTATCCACTATTCCAAGCATGACATCCAATCCAATCTCCTTTGCTTCTTCTATTGCAGATGCGAGTTCATTCCCTCCGATCATCTCATCTTCACTAAGAGGTACAAGTGCAAAGGAGGGGCTGTCCTTTTCAGGTGTTTCAATATTGTTGTTTTTTCTATGATATAATAAGAAGCTTATCATTCCTTTTTCTGATTTTGTTTTCTTTCCAGGTATCGCAAGTATGAAGGTCTTTCTTACTCCATGCGCAACCCTTATTGCCCTTGCCCATTCAGCAATTATCATTCTTTTTTCTCTTGGAAATACATGGAGAACATGCTTTGAATGGGTCCAATCCTTTCCTTTTCCTGGCAATGCACCAGGGAAATATATCCTGAAATGGGTTCCGAACTTGAAGCCAGTCTTCACTACAAATCCATTCATTCTCCAGTCTTCATACACGTTATACATTGATTCAAAATCGTTTTCTTCTTTCAATATTTTTTCCAATTCCTTTTCAGTTAAATTAATCAGTTTCAGCCCACAATTCTTAACAAGAAAATATGTCTCAAACTTATCTAACTTTAGGAACTTTCCTCTTCCTTCTGCCTTGTATGAACCGTATTGTCCGATCCAATAATTATTATAAAGCTCCTTTCCAATCTCTTCATTTTCCAATATTGCCATTTTATCGTCTTTGAAGAAAATCGCCTCAGCCTGGATTTTTGGGAATTTCGTTTCCTTGCTCGGGTATTTTACAGTTGGATTTTTTTCATATTTGCCTTCTTTCCTGTATTTTTTAATTATCAATCCTCTTTCTCTCCAATCGCGAAATGTCATGTATTCTGCAAACATCTTTTCCTTATTGAATCTATCTGCTATCTGCGAGAAGCTGATCTCCTTCCCATTTTCTATGCAAACAGCGTTTCTAACCTCTATTAGATACATCGCCTCTTCTGGAGTTATAACTATCTCTCCTTTACCTTTTTCTCCGTAATAAGATCTTCTTAGTGCTTCATAGTCTTCAGGATTTTTTACTTTAAGCTTTCCATCCTCAAGGAAAATAGTTATTGGCATAAATAATTATATCAAGTTAGGTTTAAATAAGATTCTTTTAATACTTTATTTATGGCTGGGAGTAATGAAAAAATAAGGAAAGGAATAACCGCTATAGTTTTCAGACTGAAAGGCAAAAAGCCAGAATTCCTGCTTCTTCATAGAATTAAAAGATGGAATGGCTGGGAAATGCTGAAAGGAGGAAGAATTGGAAGAGAAAGACCAATGCATAATCTAATGAGAGAATTAAGAGAAGAGATTTATGCAGATCAGAAGAGATTAGGTACAATAATTCCATTACCATTTAAGCTTAAATTTAAGACACCAAAAGATTATGTTAAAAAATACAAATATACAAGAATGGAATTCCAATCTTTTTTGGTTGAATACAATGGCCCAGTATCTATAAAAGTAAATGCTGTCCTTGAGCACGATGAATATAGATGGGTGAGCTATAATGAAGCATTAAGGCTTCTTACTCATGATACAAACAAGAAACTGCTTAAGAATGCATATAACTTCTTAAAGAGAAAAATAAATTATAAGTGAAATTTATAATTTGTTTATTTACAAACTACAATAACCGTTCTTTCCCTGGGTCCATCAAATTCACATAGCATTACACCTTGCCATGTTCCTAAAAGAAGTTTACCATTTTTGAAAGGTATACTAACACTAGGACCTATAATTGCAGCTTTTATATGTGCAGCTCCGTTTCCATCTACTTTGTCATGTCTCCATTTTCCTTCAGGGATGATTTTAGATAAGCAATCAATAAAATCCTCACATACCGAAGGATCCCAATTTTCATTGATAGTTAATGCTGCAGTTGCATGCGGAACATAGACAAGACAAATCCCTTCATCTATCTTTTTTTCTTTTGATTCTTTTCTTACAATTTCTTCCACTTCTTTAGTTATATTTATTATTTCATTTTTTCTTTCAGATTTGACTACAATTTCATGCATACATCTTTTTCTGTAGATAATTATTTAAATTTGAATATAGTAATCTTATTATTCTCGCTTATTCT
>JAVZCX010000001.1:9493-46916 GCA_038874185.1 Candidatus Micrarchaeia archaeon | reverse complement strand
GTAGCAGATGAAATCCTTTCAAGAGCAATAAAGGGAATATCTGATACAATAATGACCCCATCGCTCATCAACATTGACTTTGCAGACATAAGAGCAATCATGGGCAATGGTGGAGTTGCAATGCTCTCTGTTGGAGAAGGAAAGGGAACAAACAAGGTTGAAGATGCAGTAAAGAGCACGCTCGAACACCCATTACTCGATGTCAGTTATGAGGGTGCAAAGGGAGCACTTATCCACATAGCGGGTGGTGCAAACCTTACATTGGGTGAGGCAACCAAGATTGGTGAAGGAATAACTGCAGCATTTGACAACAATGCAAATGTAATCTGGGGAGCAAGACTCATGCCAGAACTCGGAGACAAGGTTGTTGTCACTGCAATCATGACTGGTGTAACATCAACATCATTGCTTGGAAACCTTGAACCGCAGAAACAAGAACACAAGGCATATGAAATGATAGAAGAAGTTATGTGGTAAACACAACTACTCTGTCATTGCAATCGCCTTAATTTTTTCTTTTTTAAATTTCTATTTTTTATTATTTCGATCGTTTATTTTTCTTAATTCTATTTTTAAGATATATGAAGATATATTTTAATTACTTTACAAACAAATATAATCATGGATAAGGACGCATTAGAAAAAAATGCAAAAAAAATAGAAAAGGAAGACAAACGAAAAGAGAAACTGACAGAACTGCATAAAAGCAATCTGCTACTGATTGTTTTTGGAATATCTTTCATTCTATATCTTTTGACAAAATCCATAATCTTCGCATTTCTTTCAGGCTTTTCTCTTATTGCTTATTTTTTTGTTGACATTTATGTAAGTGCATCGCAAACAAGCTGGAAACAGGAGATAATTGAGATAGTAAAGGCTGCTGCACTTGCAATAATTATATTTGCAGCCATATCTTTCTTGCTTGGAACCTCTGTTCCAATTAGCGGTGTTGTTTCATGCTCTCTTCTGCCATCTTACGAGAGGGGAGACTTTGTAATAGTGCAGGGGATAAAGGCAAAAGACATCAATGCACCTACAATTGAAATAACAGAAGAAGAACTGAATGATATAAACAATTCTAAAGTTCTATGTGGCTCTAGCAAGAATGAAAGCATCACTTACAAATGCCAGAGCATGTGTCCAAGAATTTCTTCATCAACAAAGAAACTTATAGGTTATTCTCCTGAATGCGTGAGATCAATATATATTAAGGGAAAAGAAATAAATGAAAATCTCACTAATGATGTAATAGTTTATGCATCCCATGTAAATGGAACATATACAAACATGGATATAGTCCACAGAGTATTTCTCAAGCTTAAAGTGGGAGAAAGCTACTATCTGCTAACAAAGGGAGACAACAACAACTATATGGACGTTAGCTATTTTGATATTGTGAGAGAAAGTGACTTAAAAGGAAAGGTAATCTTCAGAATACCTATACTTGGATATGTAAAACTGGTTATAAGCGGTCCTGCATATTATGGGGAACCAGAAGGATGCGATACAATTTTGCTGCATTAGAATTATAATCAAAATATAAAAGATGAATATAAAAAAGATAAACAAAAAATAATTAAAGGAAAATTAATGGAACATTCTGAAGATAACTAATGAAAGAAGCGAAGCGATGCTTGCTATTAAGAATGCCAACGCAGGTGAAAAATCCCAGATAAAACCGAATATCAAACCTGAGAAGATTATCATAATTCCACTTATTGTCTGATAAGCTCCAAACGCACCGCCCATCTCTCTTTTCTCTACAAGAAGAGATATGTAGGACTTAGATTCTACTTCGAACATTCCGATTCCCATTCCATAAAGAACTAATGCTAAGATCAGAACAATAAACGTAAGAGCATTCCCCCGATCTAATTGCAAATAATGGACAAGAAAAACTGATAAAAACGAAAGCATCACAAATAAAAGTGAAATTTCAATTCCCTGCTTCTTCCCTATTTTTATCTTAAATTTATCTGTTATGAAATTAATTAGATTCGCACCCAAGATATAAAATATGGAATACAAAAAGCCAAGCGTTATCACTCCAGATAGAACAAGACCGAATTGGCTAGCTTGTAGGTATATGAACGCGAGTGGAGGGGCAAAAAGGAAAAACGGAACTAAGGAAAACAAAAATTGCTTATAGTTATCTCCATATTCTATAGAAAATGATTTTGAGATCGATTTCTTAGTTCTTTCTGATTTCTTGAGCTCAACATCTTTTACAAAAATTAATACTATTAAGACGCCAAGAAGACCAGGTATAAGTGAGAGAATGAAAAGATTCCTTACTGTGCTTTCAAAATCCAGCGTTAGAGAGGCTACAAAAAGAAGCGCTATCAGAGGACCGATGATTGCACCAAGTGTATCTAACATTCTATGCAGCGCAAATCCCTTTCTTCTCTCCTCAAGTGAATTTCCAGTTGAAGAAGCAAGCAATGCATCTCTTGGTGCATCTCTTATTGCCTTTCCTGTTCTTTCAATAACTCTTGCAAACAAAAATTCAGTCCAGACATTTGTGAATGCGAATGCTCCCTTCATAATTGATGAAAGAAAGTATCCAAACGCAATCACGGGTTTTCTTTTTCCAATCTTATCAGAATACCATCCAAAAACAAATGAGAGCAGTCTCTCAGCAGATTTTGCAATTCCTTCAATCAATCCTATCATAAATCCGCTTGCCCCAAGAACAGTGGAAAGAAATAGTGGCATAACTGGAGCAATCATTTCTGAAGAAGCATCTGCAAGAAGGCTTACAATCCCAAGCCAAAAGATATTGCTTTTAATATTCTTTTTTCCTTCAGCTTTTTTCATATTAACCTCTTTATTGATTATTTACTAAATTATGGATCATACTAATCATGGACCAGGCGAGATTCGAACTCGCGGCCTCTTCGTTTTCCGAAACTTTACTACTTTCGTTTTAGGAAAGTTCAACCACTTTATTTTAAAGAAACTTCTCTGAAAAGTTTCCTTGATTAAACTTTCTTTCTAAGAAACTCTTTGTTAAAGAGTTTCATCAGAAAGTTCTTTGATTAAACTTTCTTTCTAAGAAAGTTTATGCGAACGAAGCGCTCTACCTCTGAGCTACTGGCCCATTAAGACCTATTAGTTATGAATAAATAATTATAGATAAAAAAATAGATAAATATAACTGAAAAACAAAAATAAAAAGTAAATTAAATATTCAATAAAATATTCAATAAATAGATTATGCAGTAAAGTATGTAGTATAAAAGAAATAAAATATAAAGCAAGATAAAATATGTGTATAAAATAAGATAAAAAGAAGATATTAGATCTAGATCCAAACCAAAAAATAAGATTTATTTGCTCTACTTATATCTGGGTGGCACTACTTTAGAAAGAATATTGCAAAATTAAAATTAATTAGAATCTTTCCTTTGATTCGCCTAAAACAAGTGCAGAAGCTATTATATGTGATAATCTCAAAGGTTCTATGCCTATAATTTTGATTGCCTCCATTGCCTTAAACCTGTCTATGCCTGCTGCCTGAGCGTAAAGTATTGGCTTTGTTTTGATTTTAAACGGTTCTCCAGCATTCTTAATTGCATTAAGTTTTCTTTCTTTTTCCTCTTCCGGAATATCAAGTTTACTAACTGCTTTTTCCAGTTCAGAAACTCTTGGCGGGTGACGGGTGATTGCAATAACTGGTATTGAAAGAGAGGCGGACAATTTAGAAATATCTATTATATTCAGCCCTCCCATTGTAATGCTATTCAGCAGAATTAATTTTATCTGATTTGAAAAACGAGATCTCTTTATCATCTTTGTTATTTGTTCAGTGCCATCATTCCAATCGTATGTAATCTTAGTACTGACAGCTCCCTCTACAATTCCATTCCTATAAACTATTCCTATAAGAAAGGAAGAAGAATTGATCCTGGGGGTATCGTCCACTGCAAGAATTCGAATATTTTTGTCTATTTTTATACTTTCTTTGCGGACGAGTTGTGACATCTAATCAGAGAACACTATATAATTTTATTTAATTTGTTCTGGTTGACTTTGCAAGATCTAGATTGTCTTTGCAAGATCTCCGGCTGTCTTTGCAAGCTTTGCAGCAGCTTTTGCAACAATAGGAATTGGATTTCCTTTCTTTGTTTTCACAACAAGAATAGGTTCACCCACTTCTATGTGCTCCTGCTTGACTGCTGCGAACTCAACATCATCGTTTTCAACAACAAATTCTCTAAGCGCATGAACAAATGCGATATCTTCATCTAGGAAATGAATCTCCACATGGTTCTTATCCTTTTTCTCAACCTTTAATTCAGACATTTGAACACCTCATGAGCAGCATAATCAACATATACACCAGGTATCATAATACTAAAAATATTGTAGACAAAGATTTAAAATATTAAAATAAATCAAAATCTAGACCTCCTCTGATGGAATTGCCTCCTGCCATGGAAGGACCTCTGAGGTCTTCTTCCAGAAAATCTTCCTTTTTGTGGTCTTTCTTCTCGCTTAAATGAATCTTTCCTTTCTGCAACCATGTGTGCAGATTCGATGTATTCAAATTTTCCATAGCTGTCTGCTAGATGCCTCTCCTCTTTTTGCCCGCATTCGCTGCAGACAAGAGTCTTTCCTTTCAGCACCATGGGCTTTCTGTCATAACTGCAGTATGCTATTACCACGCCCATTCCTCTCGGCTTTAGCGTTACAACCACTCTAAGAGGAGTCACCTCTTTTACTGCGCCAATGATTATGTCTCCGATGTGGATCTCATCCCTTATTGACTTTACATAGCCGTCTTTTATTTCGGAAACCGGAATAACTGCTGACATTCGATCCACTCTTTCAGTATCTGCAGAATTTGGATGCTCTATAGTTATGAATGCTACTGATTCAAACATCTCTTCAACTCTCCCATACACTACATCTCCAGGTTTAAGCTTCTCTGGCTCCCTCTCAGAAAATACAGATATCTTTCTGTCTTGATCAATAGAAACAGTTCCGGCATTCATTGCACGGATATTTCCATCCTTGTCTGCATATGTTCCATTTCCTGGGATGAATTCCTCTTCTGTTCCGAGTATGTCTCCAGGAACAGCAATATTAATCTCTTCGCTCTTTTCCATATCAATCAACTTTAGGAACTGATTTCAAATATTAGAAACTAAATAACAAAATAGGCTTTTACCATTTATTTATATATTATACAATAATAGAATTTATAAATATTTAATAACATTAATTCATAGGGTAAGAAAGGCGTTGGATGGTGCTTTGATGGTAAAGGAAAACGTACTTGTATTATGCATAGATCGTGATGATGATTTAGGCAAAAAAGCAGGAGTTACGGGTCCAGTTATAGGAAGACAGGCGAACATCCAAGCTGCAACAAATCTGCTTCTAAAAGACCCTGAAGATACGGATGCGAATGCAATGTTTCAAGCAGTTAAAATTTATGATGAAATAATAAAAACAAAAAAAGCAGAGGTCGTTACTATTACTGGAGATAGCAGGCTTGGATATTATGCTGACAAAAAAGTTGTGACTCAACTAGAATCAATACTCCAGCAGTTCCATGCCACTTCTTGTGTTTTTGTAACAGATGGTGCAGATGATGAAGAATTGCTGCCGTTAATCTCATCTAGAGTCAAGCTGGATTCCAAAAGAAACGTAGTCATGAAGCAGGCAAAGGAACTTGAAAAGACATACGTCACTCTTCTAAGCAAACTAAAAGAACCATATTATGCAAAGCTTTTCTTTGGAGTTCCTGCATTGATATTAATCTCCTTCCTAATCAGCGATATGCTGGGATATGGGTGGAGGCCGATAGTTGGAATTGTTGGTTTATACCTGCTGCTAAAGGGATTCGGAATAGAGGACTTTATAATAAACACTGTCAGAAATCTGTTTTCTTCTTCAACAAGGACTGCGCTTGTTGTTTACGTTCCGATCTTTGCATTGGCGCTTATCTCAATATCCATAGGTGTTAACGAATTTATCAACACAGCATCAGCCGGCTACAGCTTCTTTGAATCAATATCTTTCGGATTGAGGCCGATCCTATGGCCTTTTGCAATATTCATAATAATTCTGATAATGATCGGAAGGGCGATAGAGCTTTATCCGAAAGGAAGCTTGTTTGAATTGATTGATACTGGATTGTATTCATTTAACGGAATAATAGTTTCATTCCTATCCTATCTTGCACTCTCATGGATAGTTGGCGAGGCATGGTTCTACGAATTTCTGATCGCAATAATTCTTTCCATAATACTTACCCTACTTGCAACAGAGTTTGCCAGAAACCTGAAAATAAGGGTTGCGGCAAAGATAAGACTGGAAGGAAAGGAAATAATAACTGAAATTGGCGCGTACATAGGTAAAGTAATCGGGATAGACAAAAAGGCAGGAACTGCGATTGCACAGACGCCAGTAGGAACAAAGATACCTATCAAACTTGAAAGGATAAGCAGCGTCGGGGAAAGAGTAATTGTAAAGCAGTAATGCTTTTACGCAGCTGATTCATATGGCGGAGAAAAAAGAAGAAAAGAAAGGAAAGCAGCAAATCCGCAACGAGGCAAGGAACCTTCCGATTGGATTGACAACTGAAGAAGCGAATGAGCGTCTCAAGCTCAATGGAAAGAACTTGATTTACAGATATGTAAAGACTAGCGAATGGGAATTATTTTTATCGCAGTTCAGCTATCCAATCATAATTCTAATTCTTGCTGCATTTTTCCTAGCAACAGTAAATCTGATTCAGAGCATATTTGTAGCTTCAATAATAATGATTACAGTGATTATAAATTGGATAAGGAATGCAGAAAGCGAAGAAAAAATAATCAAAAACCTTAAAGAGTTCTACGGTCATGTAAGGGCATACAGGGATGGGAAGATAATCAAGCTAGATATAGAAGAGGTTGTTCCCGGCGATATACTGATTCTTGAAGCAGGCATGCTTGTACCTGCTGACGGAATTGTGATACGAGCTAAAGGCTGCATGGTTGATGAAAGCATTTTCCAAAGAGGAATTGTAGAGAAGGTTCCAGAAATGGAAGTGGAAAAGACATTCAGGCCTTACAAATCAGATCCATCCTCTCTTTATGCGGGAACATTTGTAAAGGAAGGAGAATGCGTAATGACTGTCACTGGAACAGGAAAGAATACAAAATACTACACGTCATTCGGGATAAAAAATATACTTTCAACTGATCCAAAGAAAAACGACTCTATAAGCAGAGTGAAAAAAGCAACAGATTCATTTGGAAGCATTGTCTACATTGCCTCTCTTGTTATACTGGCCCAACTAGTAGCAGACGGAATGCCGTTGTTCAATGCAATTGTCATAGCTGCTGCAGCGGCAGTGGCAGCCATACCTGACACTGTTTTCAGTGTCTCGTCTTACATCTATGCATCCACGATAGAAAGAATGTCTAAGTTTGCTATAATTAGAAGGGAATCTGCAGCTGACAAGCTAGGAAGAACCACTATCATAGTCACTGAAATGCTCAAGTCTTTAACAAGAAATGAGCCTACTGTAAGAAACATATGGATAGACAGAAAAGAGATAAAGGTAACTGGAGACGGTTGGGACGTGCTTGGGATATTCAAGGGGGCTAAAACCTATGCAACAATAGACATGATGACTGAAATGGTTGCAGCAGCGACTGAAGCAAATTTTGAATACAAAAACAACACCCCCTACCTTGACGGTGATCCAATTGAAGGCGCATTGGTGGTACTTGCGATGAAAAACAGGATTCCAGTAACAAGCGTAAGGGGAGAATGGATAATGCTTGAAAAAAAGGAAGAGGAAGACATAACAATAGCCAAGATAAAAAAGAGAAACAGAATCGCATTTGTAATGTTCGGACCTTCTGAAAAAGTGAAAGAAAGATGCAAGTCAATATATTCGAGCGGAAAATTCCTAAAGATAGATGAAAAGATCAAAGAAGAAATGGAAATGGAAGAGATTAAAATGGCTGCAGACGGGCAAAAACCATATGCAGTTGCATTTGCATGGAAAAGGGAAGAGCCTAGATATTTTACACTGCTTTCACTGCTCGGGATTTACGATCCGCCTAAGCCGGAAGTGAAAAAAACGGTCGAAGAGCTTAAGGAAGCTGGAATCAAGCCGATAATAATAACAACAGCAAAAAGTGGCGAGGCAGTGAGCTTTGCTAGAGAAATAGGCATAATGAATGAAAAGGAAAAGGCTGTGATATGCGAGGAATTAAAATATATGAGGCCTGATGAAAGAACGAAAAGGATACTTGAATCTGTTGTTTTCTCAGAGTCAACTAACGAATATGAAGCAATGATACTGGATGTTTTGAAAAAGGAAGGGCATCAGGTCACATACATAGAATCGATTGGGACCGACTATACGCCGTTTCTTTACACCAACGTCTCACTTGCGGTTGAAACTGCCCCGGGAATAATAAAGAATAATGCAGATGGAATAATAAGAAACGACAGATACGAAAGTGTGATAGATCTAATTGAAGAATCAAGAGATATGAGGCGAAATATTGAGAGAAGCTTCTATGCGCTCTCTGCTTCCGATATGGCCATATTCTTTACTGTAATGGTAAGTGCAATAATATTTACTGGAGACATGATGACTGCAACGCAGATACTGCTAATAAATTTGATTGCAGATGTTGCAATTGCAACTAATTTCTCAAAAGAAAGATTGTACGAAAAGTCTTTAGCAGTTAAGACATCAAAGAAGTTTCCAGAGACAAAGGAATATCTTGCTATGCTTTCAATCGCATTGATCGCGGCGATTTATTTCGGTGCCCTGACGCTCCTTCCGATATTTGAAGAATATAATCGAACATTGGCGATCGCAGTGCTTTCAGTAACTGTATTATCTATAATGCTAAACTCTATTTCAATCAGAGACAGCTTATTTGAATCTATAAAGCACATCTCTTCAGATACGATACTTTCAATCTGTCTGGCGTTTCTGATTCTGTTCGCTGCGTTTTACATACCTTTCTTGGCACCGTTGTTCGAACTTAAGCCTTTGAGCCTAGTGCAATGGCTTTATATTGCCCCACTCTTTGCAATAATAACTGTAATTTCTGAGATAAAGAAGTATCTGATTAGAACCAAACAGCAGTGATGCAATGAATGATAATAAAAAGGAGAATAAACGAAAAGAAAAGAAACAAGCAAAGCGAGAAATGAGAATCGCTACATTCGACACAAATGCAATTATATATTCAATACAAAATAAGATAGACATATTGGAGAAGATGCGGGAAAATGTTGCAGGAGCTGACTTTTCTATAGTAATCCCATCTGGAATATATGATGAACTGGAAAAAATAGCCTTCTCTAGTAACAGCAGCTTGTCTGAAAAGAAGAACGCAAACATAGCATCAAAGATAATAAAAAAATGGGAAAATGAAGGGAAAATAAACATGGAAAATGCAAGCCCCCCGCTCGATAAATGGTTCATAACAACTGCAAAAAAACATAAATTATCTATAATAACGTATGACAGAAAACTCAGGCAATATTTAAAAAGGTTGGGCGCACAAATTATAATGCTCAGAGACTAAATCAATACAATTTAAAATTTTCTGAAACAATATATAATATTCTAAAATATATATTTTAGCAGATAATGCAATAAGCCAAGCATATCTGAGATTGCATTCTCAAGGGAAATTCATGTTATTTGGCTTTTGCCTAATCTGATAATTGATTGAAACCAAGAGGTTTGATCTTATGTATAAAGTGATAACGATTTCTGATACTATCAGGGTGCCCCCAGCATATTTTACCATGGAACTTAATGCTTCCATCTTGAGGATATTGCAGGACAGATACGAAAGAAAGGTGGATCTGGAAAATGGAGTCGTCCTGAAGATATGGAACATCCATGACATAAAGGGCGGAAAGGTAGTATTGGGTGACGGCGCTGCTTATTATGATGTCAAATACAACATCCTCACATACATTCCGGAAACGCACGAAATAGTTAACGGAGAAGTGACTGAGGTAATGGATTTCGGAATATTTGTAAACATAGGCCCATTTGACGGTCTTGTTCACCTATCTCAAATCGCAAATGATTTTATAACATTTGATAAGAAGGCAGGAAACCTGCTTCTCAAAGGAAGCAAACACACTGTTAAGAAAGGCGATCTTGTAAGAGCAAAGATAGTTTCTGTAAGCATGAAGCCTACAATACCTGAAACAAAGATAGCAATGACGATGAAAGGTGATGGTTTAGGCAATCTGGCCTGGTTGCATGAAGATGAGAAGACAAAGAAAGGAAGAAAAACAGAAAAGGAAGAGAAGGAAAAGAAAGAGGAAAAACAGAAAGAGGCAAAAGGCAAGAAAAAATAATATATAGAATGTTTGGATAAAAAATTGCAACAAGCAACTGGAGAAAATATTATGGGTGTTTATATGGAAAAGGCATGCAAGGATTGTAAATACATTTCAAAAGGCGAAAGCAAGTGCCCGCTCTGCGGAAGCGAGAAGCTCACTGACAGATGGAGCGGAGAAGTAATAATAATCAATCCAGAAGTTTCAGAGATTGCAAAAAAGCTTGGAATTAAATCTCCAGGAAGGTACGCGGCAAAGCTAAAGGGATAAAGCCTGCTTTTTAATTATTTTGCTGCCTGCAGAAGAGTATCTCGCACTGGTCAATATGGAAATAATTATTGATCCGAATAAAGAAATCTATGACAATGCAAACACTTATTTTGAAAACGTTAAAAAGATGAGAAAAAAACTGGAAGACACTAAAAAAGCAATAGAAGAAACTAAAAAAGAAATAGAGAAAGAAAGCGAAAAAACAGAAGAAAAAAGAAAGCGAAAAGAAGAGCGGGAAAACAAGCCGGAGAAAAAAGAATGGTACATGCAGTACCACTGGTTCTTTACAACGGATGGTTTTTTGGCTATTGCTGGGAAGAGCGCTGGACAAAATGAAGAGATAGTTAAAAAAAGGCTTGAAGATGACGATTTATTTTTCCATGCTGACATAGTGGGGGCACCAGCATTGGTTTTGAAAAAAGGCAAGAATGCTCCCGAATCATCTCTAAAGCAAGCAGCACAATTTTCAGCTTGCTATTCTTCTGCATGGAAAACTGGATATAGTACAGTTGACGTTTATTATGTTGCAAAAGAGCAGGTAAGCAAATCCCCACCGTCTGGCGAATATCTCCAGAAGGGAAGTTTCTTCATATCTGGAAGGAAAAACTACTTTAGAGGAGTCCCCCTAAAACTCCTAATAGGATTGAGCCGCGATGACAAGATATCGTGCGTACCAGAAGTAACTGGGGCGGAACATTTCAAAATATGCTTTATTCTGGAACCTGGAAGATACTCAAAAGATATTGTTGCGGAAAAGATTGCTAAGCAACTGAATGCAAAGAAAGATGAGATAGTTCCTTATATCCCAACCGGCAACGCATCATTTTCCAGATTGAAATAAGAAGCTAGATAAGTTCATGATTAAAAGAATGCCTGAACAAGAAAATAATAAAACATAACAATACGATTAAACAATGTTATAGAACAGAGGAATAATACAATCAAGATGATACA
This sequence comes from Candidatus Micrarchaeia archaeon, assembly GCA_038874185.1. Taxonomy (GTDB): domain Archaea; phylum Micrarchaeota; class Micrarchaeia; order CABMEP01; family CABMEP01; genus DTQF01. The sequence continues at coordinate 35,360 of JAVZCX010000001.1, read as the reverse complement.
ATCTGTTTTTAAATTTTGAGATTAAAATATTAATAGTGGTTTGATGAAGAAGAAAACGCTGAAATTGAAAAAAGAAAAAAGAGAGCGAAAGGTGAAAAAAACCAAAGAAGAAATTGAAGAGATTGAAAAGTACATTCCTAAATTTAATACAACTGCAGATATAAAAATACCTGAAAAAACAATAGATCAGATAATAGGACAAGACAAGGCTGTGGAGATTGTGAAGAAGGCTGCAGCACAAAGAAGAAACGTGCTTCTTCTCGGCTCTCCTGGAACTGGAAAAAGCATGCTTGCACAAGGAATGGCTGAACTCATGCCGGCTGAAAATCTTAGGGACGTGTTGGTATATCCGAATGAGTTTGATGAAAACAATCCGAAAGTAAGAACGGTGCTTACCTATCCAAATGGGATTCCTCCGGAAAACGCGCCGGAAGAAGAAAAAATAGGACAGGGCAGGAGAATAGTGCTCGCAAGTAAAATGCAGAAATTGATGCCGAAAAAGAAGGGAGGATTGTCTTGGATAACGATATTGCTGGTCATTCTTTTAATTGGCTTATTGATATTTCAATTCGCAGACATTTCAGCCCTTTCTGAAATTGAAAAGTATTCTTCAATAATCGCAGCCATTGTACTTGGAGGATTGTTCTTCCTTGCAATGTGGATGTTTACATCAAAACTTCAAAGTGGAATAAGAAGGGAAGAATATAACGAGCCAAAACTTATAGTTGACAACACTGGAAGAAGGACAGCGCCTTTCATTGAGGCTACTGGCGCTAAGGCGGGCGCCCTTTTTGGAGATGTGCGGCACGATCCCCTGCAAACCGGAGGGCTAGGTACTCCAGCACATCTCAGAGTTGAGAGCGGAGCCATTCATAGGGCGGACATGGGTGTCCTTTATATAGACGAAGTTGGAACTATCAATCCTAAATCGCAGCAGGATCTGCTCACTGCAATGCAGGAAAAGAAATTCCCAATAACTGGCCAAAGTGAGATGTCAAGCGGGGCATTAACGAGAACAGAGCCGGTTCCATGCGATTTCGTTCTGGTTGCGGCAGGAAATTTGAATGATCTTCAGAGCATGCATCCTGCATTAAGATCAAGAATAAGAGGATACGGATATGAAATCTATCTCAACGACACTATGCCAGACACTAAGGAAAACAGAGAGAAATTGGTCAGATTTGTTGCACAGGAAGTAAGGAAGGATGGAAAAATTCCACACTTCACAAGAGATGCTGTTATTGAAATAATAAAGGAAGCGAAGAGAAAGGCAGGAAGAAAAAGAAGACTTACATTGAAATTAAGAGAGCTCGGCGGATTAATAAGGGCGGCTGGAGATATCGCAAAGAGCGAAAACTCGCCGTTTACTGATGTTGCTCACGTCCTCAAGGCAAAGGGAGTTGCAAAAACAATAGAGCAGCAACTTGCGCATATGATGATCGAGCAGAAGAAAGAATACAGTGTGTTGGAGACGCACGGCGCAAGAGTTGGAAGAGTGAATGGATTGGCTGTAATCGGAGATGGAAGCAGCGGATTGGTGATGCCTATAGTTGCAGAAGTAACTCCTGCTTCATCCAAATTTGAAGGAAAGGTTATAGCAACCGGAAAGCTTGGGGAGATTGCAAAAGAAGCAGTTGACAATGTGAGTGCAATAATAAAGAAACACATGAAGAAAGATGTGACCGGCTTTGATATACATATTCAATTCTTGCAAACCTATGAAGGAGTGGAAGGAGACAGCGCTTCTATTTCTGTTGCACTCGCTGTCTTAAGCGCAATGGAAGGGGTTGCGATAAAACAGGATCTGGCAATGACCGGATCCCTGAGCGTAAGGGGGGAGGTTCTTCCTGTTGGCGGCGTCACAGCTAAAGTTGAAGCCGCGGTTGATGCAGGATTAAAAACTGTCATAGTTCCAAAAGAGAACTTAGATGACATAGTTCTAAACGAAGAAAAGAGAAAGAAAATAGAGATAATAGCAGTAAGCAATCTCATAGATGTGATCCAGCATGCCATCAAGGACAGCGAAAGAAAAGAAAAGCTGATAAAAGAATTGAGAAAAGAACTGAAAGTCTAATCAGATAACTGAAGATTAGAATGTCATATAAAACGAGTGCGGATTAATAAGATGAGCACAGATCAATCAGAAACTGCTCTTTTTTTGATCCTTGCTTTTAATTACATTGATGGATTTATTTAAGGATTTATTTGATGAAAGGCATGTCGGGATATACTATCATTCCAGTCGGAACAATCCTCATCGGAACGATTTTTCTGCTGTGGTTTGTTCCTCTCATTTTAATTATCTCGAGCCCTAGATCGCGTATGTCTCCTCTTCGTATGGAATAAAGAGATATGATCGAATCAGCCAACTGTTCATTTGCCAATCCTTCCTCTGCTTCAAGAATCTTCGAAGGAATCTTCAGATCTGAAGTAATCAATACGGTGCAATTGAGGTTTCTGAACTTCTCTATCAAAGAGATTGTCTCGATCGCCCTTCTTGAAGGGTTATCAAAGAATAGAGAATATGCTGACAAAGAATCAAACGCAATTCTAGATATTCTACTCTTCTTTATCAAAGCCTCTATGTTTGGCAGATCCTCAATGAACTTGTTTGCTTCCTTTGGCGAATATGAATATATGAAAAGCTTACCGCTTGCTTCCTGTGCCGTGATATCAAAACCGAATCTCCCCATTCTTCTTCTTAAATCCTCTTTTGACTCTTCAAATGTTATGAATAAGGAATTGTCGTTGTACTTCTGCGCACCGAAGAAAACGAATTGCATTGCGAACAGGGTTTTTCCAGAGCCGGATTCCCCGCATACGAAATTCAAACTGCCCTTCTCAAATCCTCCTTCCATCATGTCGTCAAGGCCAAATACTCCAGAAGGAACTCTAGGTATTCCTATAAAGGCTGATTTTCGTTTTATTGTGTTTTCCATACGGATACACCTGCGCTCTTATGATATTATATTTTATCGATTATATCCCTTATATTTTTCGCTGCACTTTCGAGAGAAATGAGAACAAAACCTATGTTTCCTTCTTTCTTCACCAAAGAAAGAAGAACCGCATTCTTGCCTGCATTTATAGCTATTATCTTGCCGCTCTCGCTTTCGATCATCATCTCCTGAAAAACTCCTCGCTTCAGCTCCATTGAAGTGGATTCAGCAACAGAAATAAGGGAAGAAACAACAGAGAGATTCTTTGAGGAAATGCCCTGTAGATCAGAAGAGATGACAACTCCATCTCTTCTCATTATAACTGAGGCCTCAACGTCTCCCGAGCTTTTTATCTCTTTAAGAATGTTCTCTAGTTTTTCGCTTATGTCGCTCATCTCATCACTTACCTGTATCATTTTATATACTATTGAATCTTGTGTATGCTATTGAATATACAGTGAATTTTAAAAAACTAACCAAAAACCTAATTAATAGCTGTTTATGGACAAAAAAACTAAAAATAACAAAATATTTATAAATCTTAATAACTAATATATCTTGCTTTTAGATCTAGATCTCTGAAAGAAATGCTAGTTGTTAGGCTATCCTTAGAGATATCTAACCAGCTTTCTATGGTGGTAATTTGGCCAAAAATAAGATTAGAAAACGCAAACTCTCGAATTTTGAAAACGAACCGATAGTGCACAGTCTGGTTCCTAAGCATGAAATAGTTAAAGAAGAAGAGGAAAAGAAGATTTTAGAAAGCCTAAATGCTACAAAGGAGCAACTTCCAAGAATAAAATTAGACGACCCTGCAATAAGACATCTCAACCCAAAGAAAGGAGACATAATCAGAATACACAGACAAGAAAAACACACAAAAAGCATCTACTACAGAGTGGTAGTCTAAGCAATTTTTCTATTTTTAGGTCTTGATCTGAAAGATTGGATTTTGAAAATTCCATGCAAAATGCAAGCGCGTATGCGTTTGTGAAATCAAGCTCATGGGGATGATTACGTGACAAAGGATCTATTGGAAAAATATCTGAATGAGAATAAATTAGTCAAGCAACATCTTGACTCGTATAATCGATTTATAGAGGAAGGAATTCAGAGAATAGTTAGCTCAGTAGGAGTGATAAGGCCGAATGTGCCTAATTACGAACTGAAGCTGGGAAAGGCATGGGTAGAAAAGCCCATGGTAATAGAATCAGACTCTGCAACAAGACCTATTCTTCCTATGGAAGCAAGACAAAGAGATCTTACTTATGCCGGAAGAGTTTACATGGAAATCACTCCCATTATAAATGACATAGAAAGAAAAACCACAGTCGCATATATCGGAGACATACCTGCAATGATTAGATCAAAAATCTGCTACACAGAGGGAATGTCAAGAGGCGAGCTTATAAAAGCAGGAGAAGATCCGATGGATCCCGGAGGATACATGATTATAAACGGAACAGAAAGAGTTCTGATCGGAATAGAGGATTTAATCGCAAACAGAATCATGGTAACAAAGGAGAAACAAGGAACAGTCATAACTGCAAAGATATTCTCACAGAGCGGAGGAGCAAGAATGAGATGTGCAGTTAACAGATCTGAAGATGGAACTTGGACTGTTGAGTTTCCGGCAGCTCCACCTAAACTTCCTTTCATGGTGGTACTCCGCGCTCTTGGAATAAAGAAAGACGAAGACATACTTGAACTGTTCGATGAAAACCAACTTATAATCAATGACGTGCTTCTGAACATAGAAACAGGCGAAGTGAAGACGGTAGAAGACGCAATAGACGAGATAGGAAAGAAAGCAGTTCCAGGACAACCGAAAGAATACAGAGACAAAAGAGTGGAAGCATTGTTAAACAGCTATCTATTGCCTCACTTCGGAACAACACCCGCAGCAAAGCATCTTAAGGCTAAATTCCTTGCGTTAATGGCGCAGAGAACAACGCTTGTAGCAAACAAGAAGTATCCTGCAGACGACAAGGACCACTATGGAAACAAGAGAATTAAATTAAGCGGTGTTCTCATGGAAGAATTGTTCAGATATTCATTCCAATTCCTAGTGAGAGACATCTCTTACCAAGCAGAGAGGGCGGTTGCAAGAGGAAGAAGATTGCAGGATGTCCAGACATTCGTAAGACCAGACTCATTGAGTGACAGGATAAGATATGCGATGGCAACAGGAAACTGGATAGCTGGACAAACAGGAGTATGCCAACTGCTTGACAGAATCTCATATCTGGCAACAGTATCCCATTTGAGAAGACTCAACTCTCCTCTGAGCAGGGTGCATCCGCACTTCGAAGCGAGAGATTTGCATGGAACTCAGTTTGGAAGACTCTGTCCAAATGAAACCCCAGAAGGAGCTTCTGCATCATTAGTCAAAAACATGGCATTAACAAACGAAATCTCAATAGGTTTAGACGAGAAAGAGATCGAGGCTTTGTTAAAGAAAAGCGGGGTAACCAGTGTCAAGTAAACATAGGTTATTTTATTGCTTTATAATCTTGGGTTATAAAAAAATGGAAAAGGTGTGAACGTGGCAAAGAAAACTGATGAATTCATCGTATATCTTAATGGAAAAATAGTAGGTGCCCATCCAAATGGGGAAGAGCTTGTCAAAGAGATAATAAGAAAAAGAAGAAACGGAGAGATACATCATGAAGTGAATGTAGAATTCTATCCAAAGCTAAAGGAAATTTACATAAACAGCGACGGGGGAAGAAGCAGAAGACCTTTGATAATCGTAGAAAACGGAAAGTCTAAGCTTACCCCGGAGATAAAGGCAAAAATAAGAAACAATGAAATAGAATGGAAAGACTTGATAAGGAATGGAATAATAGAATATCTCGACCCTGGTGAAGAGGACACGCTCGCATATATCGCAGTGAAGGAAGATGAAATCACGCCTGAACATACGCACCTGGAAATGGATCCAGTAGGAATACTTAGCTTTGTAACCTCTCAGCTTCCAATGCAGGAGTACAACTCATCACCAAGAACCACCATGGCATGCTCCATGACCAAACAGGCGCTTGGACTCTATGCATCAAACTACTCATTGAGATACGACACAAAGGCATATGTGATGTTTTATCCACAAACGCCTATTGTAAGCACAAGGCCTCAGAAAATTTTGGGAACTGAAAAAAGGATAGGTGGAAATAATCTAGTAGTTGCAGTAATGAGCTACAGAGGATTTAACATGGAGGATGCGGTTGTTGTCAACAAATCCGCAGTAGACAGAGGAATGCTCAGAGTAGAAATGTTCAAAACATATTCTACAGAGGAAAGAAGATACCCTGGAGGACAGAAGGATAAGTTTGAAATTCCGGCTCCGACTGTAAATGGATACAGAGGAGAAACTGCTTACAAGTATTTGGATGAAGATGGATTGATCTCCCCTGGAGTGGAAGTAAGTGGAAGAGATGTTCTAATAGGAAAAACTTCGCCGCCCAGATTCCTTGAGGAGGTCAGCGCATTCGGAATAGCGGAAGAGAAAAAGAAGGACGGATCAATAACTCTCAAGGCAGAAGAAAAGGGAATAGTTGATTCCGTGCTGCTTACCCAAAGCCCTTCAGGAAACAAGATGGTAAAGGTCAGAATAAGGGAAACAAAGATTCCGGAGAATGGAGACAAGGTCGCATCAAGACACGGACAGAAAGGAGTCATAGGGCTTCTGGTACCGCAAGAAAGCATGCCATTCACAAAAGACGGAATCGTACCGGATCTCCTCATAAATCCGCATGCAATTCCTTCTCGTATGACTGTCGGACATCTGCTTGAAACCTTGTTGGGCAAAGCAGCTTGTCTTGAAGGAAAGAAAGTAGATGGAACTCCGTTTACACCAAGCGACACTGAAGCGGCAAAGGAGATATTAAAGAGATACGGTTTTGAATCAGACGGATATGAAGTCCTGTATGATGGAGTTACTGGTGAAAGAATAGAAGCTGAGATATTCGTAGGAGTCATCTATTACCAAAGGTTGCAGCATCTGGTTTCAAACAAGATGCATGCAAGAAGCAGGGGACCTGTGCAGCTTTTGACCCACCAGCCAACAGAAGGAAGGTCAAGAGAAGGAGGTCTTAGATTCGGAGAAATGGAAAGAGACTGCATCATAGGATATGGGGCAACCATGTTGCTTAAGGAACGTCTCATGGATGAATCAGACAAGACAGTACAGATAATCTGCAATGATTGCGGTTCATTTGCATACTACGACTATCTCAAAAACAAACCGATATGCCCAGTATGCGATTCAACCAACTTCTCGCAGGTTGAAATGTCTTATGCATTCAAACTTCTGATTGACGAGATAAAATCGCTCGGAATATTCCCGAGAATGATCACAAGCAACAAGACAGACGAATAATCCTTTAGATTTTTTAATTATTGATGATTATAAATGGTGGTATTGTGGCAATGTTGGATGAAAATGAAATTTTGGAAAAATACATAAGCAAGATAAAATTCACTCTTTTCTCTCCAGAGATGATCAGAAAGATGTCTGCAGTAAAACTTTTTGTGCCTGACACATATAATGATGATGGTTATCCTATTGAAGGAGGATTCGCAGACTTAAGAATGGGTGTTATAGATCCTGGTTTGAGATGCAAGACATGCGGAGGAACAGTCAGAACATGCCCGGGCCACTTTGGTTCAATAGAACTGATAAGGCCTGTTATACACCCAGAATTCGCCCCAATGATACACATGTTCTTAAGATCAACCTGTCATTCATGTGGAAAGGTGTTGCTTACAAAGGAAGAGATAGACGAGATAAAAGCCAGCCTAATGACAAGGGATGAAATGATTGCAACCGTTCTTGCAAGAACTAAGAAAGTTAAGAAATGCCCCCACTGCCAGACTGAACAAAAAGAAATAAAGTTTGAGAGGCCGACCAACTTCTATGAAGATGACAGATTGATGCTTCCTACAGAGGTAAGAGACAGGCTTGCAAAGATTTCAGATGATGACTTAAGAGAGCTTGGCTTTGATCCAGAATACAGCAGACCCGAATGGGCTGTTCTCACTGTTTTGCCTGTTCCGCCCGTAAATGTAAGGCCTTCTATAACCCTTGAAAGCGGTGAAAGAAGCGAAGACAACCTCACTCACAAGCTTGTAGAAGTTTTGAGAATAAATCAGAGATTGGAATCCAATATAAACGCGGGAGCGCCCCAACTTATCATAGAAGATTTATGGGAACTCCTCCAATACCATGTTACCACTTACTTCAATAATGAAAGCCCTAACATACCACCTGCAACCCACAGGTCAGGAATGCCATTAAAAACATTGGCGCAGCGTCTCAAAGGAAAGGAAGGAAGATTCAGATACAACCTTTCTGGAAAGAGAGTAAACTTCAGTGCAAGAACCGTGGTGTCCCCAGATGGGTGCATATCTATAAATGAAGTTGGAGTGCCACCACAGATAGCTGATGAATTGACTGTGCCAGTGAAAGTTACTGACTGGAACCTTGAGGAATGCAAGAAGATGATAACTTCAAATGAAAAACCAAGAGCTGTTTATTTGACATCTCCTAACGGAAGAAGAAGAAAGATTACAGACGCAAATAAAGAAGAACTTCTTAACGAAATTTCCCCGGGTTGGATAATTGAAAGACAAATGATGGATGGAGATATTGTACTATTCAACAGATATCCATCGCTTCACAGGATGTCAATCATGGCGCACAGAGTAAAGATACTGCCTGGAAAGACGTTGAGGGTCCCTCCATCTGTAACCACCCCATACAACGCAGACTTCGATGGAGACGAAATGAACATACACGTTCCGCAGAGGGAAGAAGCAAGGGCAGAAGCAGAAACGCTCATGCTTGTAGAGAAGCAGATAATTTCACCTCGCCACGGCCATGCAATAATCGGACCCACGCAAGATCGTATAACTGGAACCTACTTGCTTTCACTAGATGAGACTACATTCTCAAGGAATGAAGCAGCAGATCTGCTGGCAACGGTAGGAATATATGAGCTTCCAAAGCCTGATCTAAAAGACAGATACAGCGGAAAGTTGTTGCTGTCTCAACTTTTGCCAAGGGGGTTAAATCTAAGGATAGAATCAAAGATAGGAAAGAAAGGAAGCGATAAGAGCATCGTAGAAATAAAAGACGGAAAGATTATAAGTGGCTATTTTGAAAAGAAATCGCTAAACGCAGTTGTAGAGGCAATATGCCTAAATTATGGAGATGAAGAAGCAAGAAAGTTCATAGATGCAATAGGAAGGATTGCAGCAGAAATAATAACTAGAAAGGGTATGACTGTAGGACTGAGAGACTATACAATCTCAGAAGAAGGAAAGAAAAAACTAAAAGAAATAGTGGAAAATGCAGAAAAGCAAGTCAATGTTTACATAATGCAATATAAGAATAAGACTCTTGAAAGAGAGCCTGGAAAGAGCTTGAAGGAAACTCTCGAAAGCAAGTCAGTCAACACGCTCGGTGAGGTAAGAAACGACATAAGCAAAGTTCTCGAAAGCGATCTTGGACAGGAAAACAAGGCAATTGTTATTGCAAAAATCGGTGCAAGAGGTTCCATGACAAACGTTACTCAAATGTCGGGAGCAATTGCACAACAAGTAGTAAGAGAAAAGAGACTGCATAGAGGATACAGGTACAGGCCGCTTTCGCACTTCAAGCCAAAAGACCTAAGCGCAGTTGCGAGAGGATTCATCAGATCAAATTTCGTAGAAGGGCTTAATCCAATAGAATATTTCTTCCAGTCCATGTCTGCAAGAGAATCTATAGTTAATACAGCAATAAGAACAGCAAGATCTGGATACATGCAGAGAAGAATGATCAATGCACTCCAGGATCTTGTTGTAAAGGATGACTACAGCGTTAGAGACGGAAGCGGAAGAATAATTGAACTCATGTATGGTGGGGATGGAAAGGATACAATGAAAATAAAGAAAATAAAGGAAGAGCTGTTGACCCCAGTTGGAGTCCCTGAAAAGGAATGAAACGTTGGAGATAAAAGGTGATAATTATGACAAAGAATATTGACAAAGAAAAAAAGGAGACCATGGTAACCCCGGGAGAAGGAGTAGGGATATTGACTGCCCATTCTCTAGGTGAGCCTGGAACTCAGATGACTATGCGTACCTTCCACCTTCCAGGGGTAGTTGAAGCAGTTCCAACTGGTCTTCCAAGACTGATTGAAATAGTGGATGCAAAAAAGAAGCCGAAAAAGCCGATTGTTATGATATACCTAAAAGAAAAGTACAAAGACAGGAAGAAAGTAGAAGAAATTGCTAATAAAATAGATCAGGTAGTTCTTAATGACATAGCAAATTTTTCTGAGGATTTCAGAAAGAAACAGGTTCTGATCAAAATAGACAAGGATGAGATAAAGCAAAGAGACATAGATCTCATTAGCGTGAAGAAAAAAATAAAGGCAGAATTAGAACCTAATATATCAATGAAGCACCAGGGAGACAAGGTTCTTCTCATAGCTAAGAATACACCGTTAAGAATGTTAAGAAAATTCACTAATAAAATGAAAAACCTTCATGTGAAGGGGGTCAAGGGAATCACAAAACCGGTCGTGACTCAAGATGAGAACGGAGAATGGATGATCATAGCCGGAGGATCCAACCTCACAGATTTGTTCAACTTCCCAGACGTGGATCCAAGCAGATCGATTACTAATGACATAATGGAAATTTACAACCTTTTTGGAGTGGAAGCTGCAAGAAATGCAATAGTGAACGAGATATATACAACTATGAAGATTCAGAAAACAGATGTTGATATAAGGCACATATGTCTTCTTGCAGATGCAATGACCGCAGATGGAGAGGTGGTCTCAGTCGGAAGGCACGGGCTGAGCGGAAGAAAGCCTTCAGTTCTTGCTAGAGCTGCATTTGAGGAGACTGTTAAACATCTCGTGAACGCTGCAATAAATGGCGAAGAAGACAGATTGAATGGAGTGACTGAAAACATATTGATAGGTCAGCCGGTTCCATTGGGTACAGGACTTGTCAAACTCACCATGAAGCATGAAAGCAAATGAAGGGATTTGTAAAATAGTTAAGGCAGATATGAAATTTGTATTTATAGGGTGAAAATATGAGCATAGATATTGAGAAGTCAATAAGAATAAGCGTTGATACTGGAAAAATTGAATTCGGAACAAGAACATGCAAGCATCTTGCTGCGCATGGAACCGCAAAGCTGATACTGCTTGCTGGAAACTGCCCAATGAACCTGAAAAACGAAATAATAGACATATGCAAGAACTCTAATGTCCCATACAAGGAGTTGAAATATCCTTCAATAGAATTGGGATCATTGGCTGGAAAACCATTCCCAGTGCTTATGATGGCAGTAATAGATCCTGGTGATTCAGAGATTCTAAAGATTACAGAGTGAATCAGTTGATTACAAAACTTAAGGAGATTAAATGACAAAGTTAACTAATGAAGACATTAAAATGATGATGTTCCTTCAGGATGCCACGCATGCAGCAATAAGAGACATATACGACGACGGAAAAACCCTTGCTATAGTGGTTGCAGAGGGAGACGTTGGAAAAATTATAGGTCCTGGAGGAAAAATGATAACCAACCTAAAAAGAAGGCTCAAAAGAGACATAGTGATAGTAGAATGGTCTGAAGAACTAGAAAGATTTATCAGCAACATATTCTCTCCAATAAAAGTAAACGTTGTAATAGAGGGAGACACAGCGAAGGTAATCACAAGCTCTGAAGAAAGGAAATATGTTATAGGAAGAGGTGGCAACAAAATAAAGCTCGCAAACATACTTGTTGAAAGAAACTTCAGAAAAATTGATATAAGAGCATAGCTGGAATGTGATAAAATAAGATTTAAAAACACTACAAACATATATATTATATCATCATATCTAAGTAACTAAGCAGAATAATATCAAGATAATGCCCTTACAGAACTTTTTCTGTGCATCGGGCTTTTAAGGCGTGGACGCGCCTGGCGTTTGCCGAAACTCTAAATGAGTGTTCTTAAGTTTATCAGCTGATGCTGTTAAACATCATAAGGTGTAATTATATGGGAGAATTCTCTGGAAGAGATATATTGAAGAAAAGAAAGAAATACAGATGGTTAAAGAAAACATGGAGAAGAAAGGTTGAGAAACTCAAAGAGAAATACGATCCTCTTGAAGGATCACATGCTGCAAGAGGAATAGTGCTAGAAAAGAAAGTGCTTGAGCAAAAGCAGCCTCACTCTGGTCTTATCAAATGCGTAAAGATCCAGTTGATAAAGAACGGAAAGATAATCACTGCATTCGCACCAAGAGATGGCGCAATAAACCACATAGACGAGCACGACGAAGTCTTGGTAGAAGGACTTGGCGGATCCCAAAGAGGCCAGATGGGTTCCATACCTGGAGTCAGATACAAGGTTATTGCCGTAAATAATACTTGTCTTGAGCAGATAAGAAGAGGCAAGAAAGAGAAACCGAGAAGATGATTCTCTCTTCTCTTAATTAAATTTAATAGAGTGATAGTATGGAAATCAATGATAAACTTTTCAACAAATATGATTACAATGTGCAGATCAACGACGAGACAATGAGGGATTACATAAATCTAAGGCCATCGCTAATGCCGCATACATTCGGAAGAGTTGGAAAAAGAAAGAAAAGAATAGAAAAGAACATAGTGGAAAGGCTTGTAAACAAGCTTATGAGAGGAGGAACTGGTGAAAAGGTAGGAGGAAAGCTCATAAGAACCCATGGAAAGTTGCAAGGCAAGAAGACAAGAGTAATAAAAATAGTAGAAGAGGCTTTCGACATCATCCATGAAAAAACAAAGCAGAATCCAATCCAGTACCTCATAAAAGCAATAGAAAACAGCGCTCCGAGAGAAGATGTAACAAGAGTGGAATACGGAGGAGTAAGATACCAGGTTGCAGTAGACGTTTCTCCAAAGAGAAGAGTGGACATGGCTCTTAGAAACATCAGCCTTGCAGCAATAATCTCATCTTTCGATAAGAAAGCCACACTCGCAGAAGCGCTTGCAAATGAAATAATACTTGCAGCAACTGGAGATGTAAACAGCTATGCAATAAAGAAGAAGGATGAAACAGAAAGAATGGCAAGAAGCGCAAGATAAATTCTTTTTTTATTTTCATGCGGGCTTTCGCTCGCTTTTTTCATTTATATTGATATAAAGGTAGGTATTATGGTAAGAAAAGAATTAGTTGTAGAAGAAGTACAGAAACTTATGAAAAATCTAAAGTACGTGAGAAACATTGCTATAGTAGCGCACGTAGATCATGGTAAGTCAACGCTAGCAGACTCTCTAGTAGCAAGAGCAGGATTGATTAGCAAGGAGCTTGCAGGAGAACAGAGAGTCATGGACTTTGAGGAGCTTGAACAGAAGAGAGGAATTACAATCAAATCCGCAAACATCTCTCTTGGTTTCGAATATAACGGAGAGCCTTATGTCATCAACCTTATCGACACCCCGGGACACGTAGACTTCGGAGGTCACGTTACAAGAGCAATGAGAGCAGTAGATGGAATTATTCTCGTAGTAGATGCAGTTGAAGGCATCATGCCTCAAACTGAAACAGTATTAAGACAGGCTTTAAAGGAAAAATCAAAGCCAACAGTATTCATCAATAAGATTGACAGACTGATCAACGAGCTGAAATACACCCCACAACAGACACAGGAGAGACTGATCAAGCTTATTACAGATATAAACAAACTGATAGACAAATATGCACCTGCAGACAAGAAAGATGAATGGAAGATAAATGTAGAAAAGGGAAACATTGCTTTCGGATCTGCTTTCAATAAGTGGGCGACTTCTTTCGCATACATGAAGCTCAAAGGAGTGAAATTCACTGACATATATGACTTATGTACAAAGAACGACCACAAGGGATTGGTGGAAAAGGCGCCAATTGATGAAGTTGTTCTCACCATGGTTATCCAGCATCTTCCAAACCCACAACAGGCACAGGTATACAGAATACCAATCTTGTGGCATGGAGATGTGAACACAGAGGATGGAAAGGCAATGTTGAATACTGACCCTAATGCAAAGGTATGTGGAATTATATTCGGTGTGGTTGTAGACAAGCATGCTGGAGAGGTAGGAGTTGCAAGAATATTCAGCGGAACAGTAAGAAAGGGAACAGAATTAACTGTCGCCTCAAAGCACACCTCATCAAAGGTCCAACAGGTAGGAATCTACATGGGTCCGGACAGAATTCCTGCAGAAGAAGTTCCGGCAGGAAACATTGCTGCAATAGTTGGATTGAGAGACCTTTATGTAGGAGAAACAATAAGCGAAAATCCAAACTTTGAACCGTTCGAACAGATCAAGCACTACTCTGAACCTGTAGTTACAAAGTCAATAGAGGCAAAGAACACAAAGGATCTTGTCAAGTTAATTGAGGTTCTAAGACAGATGTCAAAAGAAGATCCAACCCTTAAGGTAGAGATCAACCAGGAAACTGGTGAGCACCTTATAAGCGGTATGGGTGAACTGCACCTTGAGATTGTGGAGTACAAGATCTCAAAGGAAAAAGGAGTGGAAATAGAAACCTCTCCGCCAATCGTGGTTTACAGAGAAACAATACTCAAACCAGGACCTGAACTTGAAGGAAAATCACCAAACAAGCACAACAAATTCAAGATTGAGGTCGAGCCTCTTGAAGAGGGAGTTTACAATGCAATAGTAGAAGGAAAGATTCCTGAGGGAAGACCAAAAGGAAAGGCTGTTGTTGAGGCTCTTATAGAAGCAGGAATGGAAAGAGACCAGGCAAAGAAGGTCCTAAACATAAAGAACAGATGCGTGCTTGTTGATGCAACAAAAGGAGTGCAATACATGCAGGAAATCATGGAATTGGTGCTCAAGGCATTCGAGGAAGCAGTGGATAAGGGGCCTCTTGCAAAAGAAAAGGTTGTTGGCGTGAAGGTATTGTTAACAGATGCAATAATTCACGAAGATCCTGCACACAGAGGTCCTGCCCAAATCATGCCTGCAATAAAGAGACCGATCTATGCAAGCATGCTCACCTCTGGAGTAAGGCTCATGGAGCCAAAGCAGATCTTTCTTGTACAATCGCCACAGGAATATGCAGGAAACATAATAACTGCATTGCAGGGAAGACGTGGTGAAATACTTGAGATTGGACAGGAAGGAGAACTGTCCACTGTTAAGGCAAAGCTGCCAGTATCAGAGACATTCGGAATGTCCAATGATTTAAGATCTGCATCACAGGGAAGAGCAATCTGGTATCATGAATATGCAGGATACGAGCTTGTTCCAACCTCGCTGCAGAATGAATTAGTAACCAAAGTCCGTGAAAGAAAAGGAGAGTCTAAAGAACCTCCAACAGCAAAGGACTTTATGGACTAATTTTTTCTGTTTTTATTTCATTTAATTTTTTTCAATTCATATTCTTTCTTTTAAATTTGTAAGGTGCCTAAATGAAAAAAGATAAAAAAAGAGATAATGAAAAGGTGCAACAAGAAAAAAAAGAAAAAAGAAATATGAATGATAGGCTTGAAATAAGCGTGGTAGTTCCTGCATTGAATGAAGAAAAATACATAGAATCATGTTTAAAATCATTAAAGAGCCAATCTTACAAACCTTTAGAGATAATTGTATGCGACGGAAACAGCAAAGATAGAACAAGAGAGATTGCAAGAAAGTACGCAGACAAGGTGATAATTGAAAAAAGGAGATCTGCAGCAGCAGAGAGACAGAAGGGAGCTGAAATATCTAAAGGAGAGATAATTGCATTTATTGATTCTGACACAATCGCAGAGAAAGATTGGTTGAAGAAGATAGCGGATGCATTCTCTAAAGATGAAAAGGTTGTGGCTGTTTATGGAAGAGTTTTGATGAGAGATGGAGGCAAGATAGATAATATACTGGCAAGATTATTCACACCTTATATAAGATTCACTGATCTGATTGGAAAACCTGCTGTTGCAGGAATGAACATGGCTGTCAGAAAAGATGCATTCAATCAGATAGGAGGATTCAATCTTAATCTTAAAACTGCAGAAGACATTGATCTCTTTAACAGAATAAAGAAAAACGGAAAGATAAGATTCGTTGATGCAGTAACATATACTTCAGCAAGGCGACTCAAGCACTGGGGATACAAGAAGTTCTTTTTCTTCCATGCCACAAATCTAATAAAATATACCCTTACTGGAAAGTCAAAGCAGGAATACGAAGATGTGAGATAATAAGATAATAGATAACATAATAGACAACAAAACTCAAAAGAATAAAAAAATAACAAAAAACAAAAAAGGCAAATAAAAATAACAGATTAAAAGAGATAACAGATTAAAAGAGATAAAACTGAAAGAAAAAGGAACTTAATAAAAAATAAAAGAAATAAAGAAAATAAAAAAAGGAAAAACCTTTCTCATTAGTTTTGCTTTTCATCTTGTATTCTTACTTTCATTTTTTCTTGTCAGCTATGGCTGCCTGAGCGCAAGCCAATCTTGCAATTGGAACTCTATATTGAGAGCAGCTTACATAGTCTAATCCTACATCATGATAGAATTTGATTGAAGTAGGTTCTCCGCCTGTTTCACCACATACCCCAACCTTAAGGTTCTTTCTTGTAGATCTTCCAAGCTTAACTGCCATGTCCACAAGCTTTCCTACTCCGTAATCTATTACTTCAAATGGATTAGACTTGTAAATTCCTTTATTGAGATAAAGCTGCAAGAATTTGGCCTCTGCATCATCCCTGCTGAATCCAAGTGTTGTTTGAGTGAGGTCATTTGTTCCAAATGAGAAGAACTCTGCCTCTTGTGCTATCTCATCTGCTGTTAATGCAGCTCTTGGAATCTCTATCATTGTTCCAATCGTATAATTTAGTTTTACTTTTTCTCTTTCCAATATCTCATCAGCAGTCTTCTTTATTATCGGCTTCAATATCTCTAGTTCATTGATATTTCCTATCAATGGAACCATCACTTCTACGATTGGATTCTTTTTCTCTTTCTTTAATCTTGCAACTGCTTCAAAGATTGCAGAGACCTGCATTTCATAAATCTCTGGATAAGTGATTCCTAATCTTGATCCTCTGTGACCAAGCATTGGATTGAATTCCTGCAGCTCTCTTACCTTCTTAAGCATTGCCTGCTTCTCCTCAATAACTCTTTCATCAACCTTCTTTGAACTAAGTTCTGCTATCTCTGCAAGCAATTCTTCAAGCTTAGGCAGAAATTCATGAAGTGGTGGATCTAGTAAACGGACAGTTACTGGTAAACCATCCATTGCAAGGAAAATCTCATAGAAGTCCTTAACCTGAAATTCCTTAAGCTTTGCTAGCCATTTCTTTCTCTCTTCTGCAGTCTCTGAGAGAATCATCTTTTGTACGAAAGGAAGCCTCTCTGGATCATTGAACATTCTTTCTGTTCTACATAACCCAATTCCCTTTGCTCCAAAGTTGCGTGCTCCTTTTGCAGCAGAAGGAGTGTCTGCATTCGCTCTTACTTTCATCCTTGCAACTGAATCGCACCAATTCAAAAATACGTTGAATTCTCCAGATATGGTTGGTTCTACAAGCTTTACCTCTCCCTCTATTACATTTCCTGTTGAACCATCAATAGTGATCAAATCTCCTTCTTTGAATAC
Organism: Candidatus Micrarchaeia archaeon; assembly: GCA_038874185.1. Lineage (GTDB taxonomy): Archaea > Micrarchaeota > Micrarchaeia > CABMEP01 > CABMEP01 > DTQF01. The sequence goes on along the minus strand of JAVZCX010000001.1, from coordinate 17,793 downwards.
CTTTCCGTTTATTGTAAGTGTTTTCTTATCTATATCTACTTTTGCAGCCTCGCATCCTACAACTGATGGCAAACCTAGACCTCTTGCTACCACTGCTGCATGACAAGTCATTCCTCCTCTGCTGGTAAGAATTCCTTGAGATGCAATCATACCATGGATGTCATCTGGAGTGGTTTCAACTGCAACAAGCATTACTTTTTCTTTTTTGCCTTTTTCTGCAGCTTCATCTGCTGTGAATACAATCTTTCCGGTTGCTGCACCTGGGCTTGCGGGCAATCCTTTTGCAATCGGATTGACTTTAACACTTGGGTCTATTTGTCTGTGCAGCAACTGGTCAATCTGTGAAGGGGAAACTCTCATTATTGCCTCTTCTTTTGTTATGAGCTTCTCTTTGACCATATCTACTGCAATCTTTACAGCTGCGGCCGCTGTTCTTTTGCCTGCCCTTGTCTGAAGCATCCATAGCTTTCCATTTTCAATTGTAAACTCCATATCCTGCATTTCCCTATAGTGTTTTTCAAGAAGCTTTGCTATTCTTTCCAGCTCTTTGTAGGCTTGTGGCAATTCCTTTTTCATCCTTTTTATAGGTTGTGGTGTTCTTATTCCTGCAACCACATCCTCTCCTTGTGCATTAATTAGATATTCACCATAAAGCTTTTTCTCACCTGTTGATGGATTTCTTGTAAACGCAACTCCAGTACCGCTCTTTTCTCCGCTATTTCCAAACACCATCGCTTGGACAACTACTGCAGTTCCCATATCATGTGGAATTTTATACAAGTTTCTGTAAGTTATCGCTCTTGGATTGTTCCAAGAATTAAACACTGCTTCCACTGCCATTATCAGCTGCTTTCTTGGATCATCTGGAAATTCTTTTCCAGTTTCTTGATGAACAAGGTGCTTGAATTTTGAGATTATCTCTTTAAGCTCATCAACATTTAATTCTATATCCTGCTTTCTTCCATGCTCTTCCTTTACAGAATCAAATATTTTGTCAAACTTTTCCTTCTTGATTCCAAGAACAACCTCTCCAAACATCTGCACCAATCTTCTATATGCATCATAAGCTGTTCTTTCATTCGTATTCTTTGCAAAACCAATGACTGTCTTATCGTTTAATCCTAGATTTAAAATAGTGTCCATCATGCCCGGCATTGAAACTGGTGCTCCAGATCTTACTGAAACTAAAAGCGGGTTTTTTTCATCTCCAAACTTCTTTCCAACTTGTTTTTCAACATTTGAAAGTGCTGCAAATATTTTATTCTCAAGATCTTTTGAGATCTTCTTGGTCTTCTGATAAATAAGACACTGTTCCGTAGTTATTACAATTCCAGGTGGAACAGGTAATCCGATTCTTGTCATCTCAGACAATTCACAACCTTTACCTCCAAGTATTTGCCTCATCTTACTTGAACCTTCTTTAAACAGATATACCTCTTTTGTTTTTGCCATAATAATCACTTTTCAAATCTAAATTGTATAAAATAAGCAATAATAATAAAATAGAAAGAAATATAAAGATTGAATGTTTTAAATTCTATAAATATTAGGATGACTTTAGGCAGTGATTTTATGGAAAGATTTAGATTCATGGAAGACGGCAATGCATCCAAACCTGATAAGAATTTTGGCGAACCTCATCAGGACAAGTTAGAGATAATTGACTTTTTGCCTTTGATAAAAAGATTGGAAGAAAACAGGGGTAGAATAAATAAAAGCGAAAGACTAGAAAACGGATATATGGCAGAAAAAACAGTCAATATACTAATTGATCGCGGCGCAAGATGGTGTGTTAAAAATTTCCATATGGCATGGAATCCTTCTCTTCAGATAATAAGAAAGAAGATAGTCCATAAGAATGAAAAAATAACAATAGAAGAAATGGCATTGTTGAAGACAATAAATGCAATGCTAAATCCGCATAAAATGAACGAAAGATTCACTAGAAACCATAATATGAGTTCTATTGAAGCATATAAATTTTATCTTAATGAACTGAAAACCAAGTACCCCAGCTGGTAATTATTATTTTATACCCATTTTATTGAAAATGAAATTAACTCTAGATTTAAAATTATTTACATCAAATCTTATTTTATGAGATACGAAAGAGCAAAAGACTTAGAAGAAAAGATAAAAGACATAGTTGAAAAACTGAATATAAATTATGTAAATATAGAAAGAATTGCTTGTTTTAGAAGTTATGGAACTAACTCAAGAAGAGTAATTGCTAGATGCCATGGGCTGCCGAAAGTGATGCAACTTGGGATGAATACAGATGCATTTTATGTCATAGAGGTACTTAGTGAGAGATTCGACAGAATGAATGAGGAAGAAAAAACGAAAGTACTGATACATGAATTGCTACATATACCCAAATCATTCGGAGGAGGATTTAGACAGCACGATTATGTCAACAGGAGGACAGTTGAAAAGTTCTATTCTGATTATAAGAGGAAGACTGAAGAGACTAGTCAAAAAATAAATATCCAGGATGAAATTGAAGTGGAATCTATAAAAAATGAAAATATAGGATTGATAGACAGAATGAAATTCTTTCTAAATAAAGAAAAAGACAATAAGTCTGAATAAGTCTAAATACAAAAAATTCATTTTGTACTCCAAATAGTTACTGATAGATTTTCTAATCTATCCTTATATATGACTGGCCTTGTTATTGTGACCTTAGATGTAGGATTTAAAGGTGCAATACCTATTATCTCGTCTCCAATCGTAATGTATATTTCATAAGGCCCTACCCCCAGCCTTTCTTTCATTAATTCATAATTTATATAAGAAATAAGAGTGAGATTTGAAACCTTTGCTTCATTAATTTTTATTGTGTTGTAGTCTTCTGTTAAACCTATCTGATTGAAGTTTGTTGAATTCCAATCCAAAGGATAACCTGGTGTCAGAAGCATGTTTGAAACACTTAATGCAATTCTTGATGAATCATCAATCCTTACTGAAACTGCTGTTCTTAATGAATTCCAATAATTATAAAGGATGGTAAGAAGAAGAATAAAAAGTACTCCAGCCACTATTGCATCATATGAAAAGAACTGGCCTTTTTTAGTTCTGCATTCTAGTTTGTTTTTATTCGAATTAAATTTTTTAGTCATTTAAGATCACCGTGCCCTGAGAACTTGTTATTTTTAACTTTCCTTTTACTGTATTAATATATCCAACATCTTCAGACGTATCTACTCCATTTACAAATATTTTATCTGTTGCCAAAGGATATAGTATATCTATATTAGTTATTGAGCTGTAATTTAATCCGATCATTCCTTTATATACATAAAGTTGATATGGAACACTGCTTATTGTAGTTGGAATAGTGAGATTCTTTTCATAGCCTTCAATTGTAGCTGCTGCATTTATCTCATCTGCAATTGTTACAATGAATTCTCGCGCATACAATCCTTCTGCATACCTTTGTTGTTGAACTGCCTGTCCAGAGATTATATAAAGCGAAGAAAGAAATACGAATATGAAAAAGCTATAAATAAGAAGGAATTCAAATGCAACCTGTCCTTTTTTTACCAGATTATTAATTTTCTTCATGAAACCACACTATCAGTAAAATAAATATTACTAACCCTCATATTCAAATTACTAATCTTCATATTCAAATATATTATGTTTTTGATATTATTACCTCTCCATCTTGGACAACAAACATAAGTGTTTGTGCTCCTTTAATATTAGTCCAGTCTTGAGTTGAATTCAATCTTATATTGACTGGACTTGAAGCAACAACCTGTAAATCACTTGATTTAGGCCCTTTTAAAGTAATAAAGATTTCTCTTCCGTCACTTGATACATTTATTCGCTGGGTGCTTGATGGAAGGAATATGGATTCATAAGAAGATGAACCATTGCCTAGCATCGCTAGCTTGTTAGATATCGAAACGATTTTTGTCAATGTTGAATATGCTTGATTTGAATCTGTCTTCCATGACTCGGTAGAAAGAACAGACAAGATGTAGATTACAGTAGGGATTAGGATAAGCAAGAGGAATGAGACTATTATAAGGGTTTCAAGCATTATTTGACCTTTAAACAACAATTCATTTCCCATTGTTACCATCCTACTCTCATTTTATAATCATTGAGGAGTTAAATATGCCTAAATAATATCTAGCTGCATCTGTACTTAATCTTGTTGGATATGGTATTGAAGAGGAATGATAATCTCTAGTATAATTGCATATCAACTGATTGCTGCAACCTGGAAGGCCTTTAATTAGATTACCGATGATTGATGAATTATATTCTCTATCAACGAAACTATAAGAAGATCTTGAAGTTGGGATTGCTTGAGTTGTACCTGACAGAATGGTTTCTACACCGAATTCATCAAAAACTCCAGTAACGTTGTTTGTGAGCCTTCTTAGATAGCCATAATTATTATATGGCCTTACAAAGTATCTTCCGCATTCTATCCCACTTCTTAGATTGTTTATGTCAAGCATATAATGATAATGACCTGAAATGTCATCTGTTATTACAGTATCGTTGTCTGAAACTATTAAGATAGCTTGCCTTGGAATATCTGAGATTCTTGCTGATGAATTTATGAATAATGGAACATCCAATCCAACAAATGAGTTTGTATTTGCGTTTTGATCAGATACCACTATAACTGCTCCAAAAAGCTGACCGCAATCCCTAGCAACTCCTGTGTTATCTGTAACCATTATCTTTGTCTTATTTTCTAAGAAAGAATCGCTGAATTCAAAATCAGCTGAAGGACAGCTTGTCACTATTATTGGTTCGCCATAAAACCATCCTCTTCCTCTTGTTCCGTTCATCAAAAGTAAAGGTCTTATCTGATCCATTTGCATCTGATCTACAGGTATTATACTCTTGTTTCTGAATCCCATTCTTGCGAGCCAAGGATCTTCAAATCCAATTATTGAGATGTTTAATGAAATAGGAGAAGTGAACTTGACACTTGTACTAGACGCCTTGTCATTTATTGAAACTGCAATTGTAAAATTATACTGTACAGTCCAATAATCTATTTGTGTGATGTTGAAATCCTTATAATTAACAACCAAATCAATATTCATTGACTTTGCTAATGCAGAAAGATTTGAATCATAAGATGATAGTGTTTTAGTCTGATCTATTAACTGTACTGAATGGCTGTCTGTTCTCTTTCCTGAATAAGAGATGTTCCAAATTAATTCGGCTAAACCTGATTGAGATGGTGGATATTGGATTGAATCTTTGTTAAGTTCATATAAAGAGGAATAAATGAAAGAATATGCAGTTTCATTGAAATAGTTTGGAGAATATGCTCTTATGAAATCTTGCATTACCTGAAGCCTTAATTTCGTTGGCTCATTAGCAAGTTTCAATTCATATGTCCTGAAATATATGTTAAGTTCTATAATCATGAATACTATTATAACTAAAGTTAGGATTGTAAATACAAACCCCTTTTTCTGCTTACTATATTGCATTTTATTTGATTTTTTTGTTTTGAAATTTTCTTTTCCTAACATACAAACACTTATCCTTTGAATACATTTATTATATGAATACCCTTATCCTGAGGAGTAGTGGACCAACTGTTGAACCTGGCGTATACTGTGATATTGATGGGAAAGAACACACTATTTCGCTTGGACAGTTGCCACTAGGGTTAAGACTTGATTGAGAGATATCTGCGATTAACCTTGTGCTCGAGACCTGAATTGAATATTTGTTCTGTGCTATCTTGTTCCCCCTGTCTAAAATTCTTATCTCTTTCCATTGATTATCAGAAGATGATTTGTATTCAAGTATATATGCTGCATTAGAAGGAACAATAGAATCAATTACAGATGCTGTATTGTTTGCACTATTTAAATCTGAATCAGCTATGTTCTGTGCAATCATATAAGCAAATGAATTATCTCCCGATCCTCCGATATATTGTGGATTTGAATCGATTAAAACATTCATTGCATCTTTTGCAATTATATAGGCGTATTCTTGTACAGTAATATTATCTCGAAGAGTAACTGAAAATGCTATAAATGTAGACACTGCCAAGACAACAAGCGGGAGGGCGAGAAAGGCATCTGTTGTGAATATAAATGCATTTTTCTTATTTTTTCCCATCTTATTTTTTCCCATTTTCTCACTTGATTAGATTGCCTTTTATCCTAGGCTATTTATATTTATTGTATACGAAGACTATTAAATGATAACTTATTGCTTAAAGTTTCGCCTATACCTCTTCCCATCTCGTTAAACATAGTACTTAAGAAATCTTTCTTTGTCTCAAGAACGCAAATGCTTGGACTCTGGTCTAATCCTCCCATTGCTGCAGCCTTATTTATTGCATCTTGCCTTGTTCCGAGTTCATCGACCAACCCGATCTCGAATGCTTGTTTTCCTGTAAATATCCTTGCGTCAGATATTAGAGATATGGAATTCTGGCTAAATCTTGCATTCTTAGATCTCTCTGATATTGTAAGATTCAGGAATGAACCACCTATTTCGTCAATTATTCCTTGGAATACTTTCGTCTCTTCTTCTGTCATAGGTCTGTAAATATCACCGGAATCTTTCATCTCTCCGCTTTTTATAACGCTCATGTTTATTCCTGTATTATTCAGCCATCTTGACATGTCAATGACCCATCCTGTTCTTGCACCTATACTTCCTGTAACTGCATAGGGATTTGAATAGATGTAATCTGTTCCAAGAGATATGAAATATCCTCCAGAAGCTGCCATTTCACTTATATATGTAACAGTTGGCTTCTTCATGCTTTTTAGATATGAATAAATTTCATCAGAGGCAACTGCTGAACCTCCAGGGGTGTTCATTACTAAAACAACGCTTCTTATGTCTGGCCTGGATTCTACTTCCTTAAGCAAACTAATGATTTCAGATGAAGAAACTAATCCGTATCCCTTGGAAGTAGAAATCTCTCCGTTTACTTCTATTACTCCAACGCATCCTCCAACCCCTACAACTGATAAGAAATTGAGAAGGAACATTGCAATAACTAATATTGCAATTATATAAAGAATCATTCTTCCAGCGCTGATGGCGGTTGCACCATCTTGCTTTATGATATGTTGAGTTGATCGCATATTAATAGATTGTTTGGTATATTTAAAAATATTTATGCTATTAATGCTAATAAGTGAAAAAATGATTGATTTGATTATTAAGGCAATTATATTTATACTTCCTGCATATTTTGCAAACGCAGCACCGGTTTTATTCAAAACTGGAACAAGCAAAACACCGATGGATTACGGAGCAAAGTTTTATGACAGCAGGAGAATATTAGGGAAAGGAAAAACATGGACTGGATTCTTTATTGGAATTTTAACAGGTACAATAATTGGAATAATTACCTGGTTATTAGGCATTCTTAATATATATCCTACATTTGAAACACACATGCTGGTCGCATTTCTGCTTTCAGTCGGTACAATGACTGGAGATGCGGTTGGTAGTTTTATAAAAAGAAGAATAAATGTGAAGAGCGGAAAATCCGTCCCAATCCTTGATCAACTTAGCTTCTATGTTTTTGCGCTTTTATTTGCTTCTCCATATTTGCCAAAGGAATTTGATTTGATAATACTATCAATATTGGCAATAATAACTTTAATAGTTCATTATTTGTCAAATATAATTGCTTATAAACTAAAGCTCAAAAGTGTACCTTGGTAAAATAAGCAAGTATTTAAAATTTTGATTAGCTATAAATAATATATTTACTTTTTGTATAGCCCCGTCGTATAGCGGTCAAGTATGCGGGCCTTTGGAGCCTGAGACACCGGTTCGAATCCGGTCGGGGCTATTAAACATTAAAAGTTGGATAAAATGGAAAAGGAAAAAATTCTTGCAGTTGCGGTTTTCTTGCTTATTTTATTGAATATATATCAGTTCAACAGATACAATTCCCTTCGAGAAATGCATCTTAACTATGTAGAAAATGCAACTTCAAATATAGAGAAGTTGAATTCAGAAAAGCAAGAACTTATCACTTCTCTTCAATCTGCTTTAGAAAAAAATGAAAATTTGAAAAGAAAGCTTAATGAAGCTGAAGCAAATTACTCTAAGTTGCAAAACGAATATCAGATGTTGACTCAAAATTATACTCTTCTAGGAAGCAGATACGAACAACTCAAAGATGAGGCAAATGCATTATTAACAAAGTTGGATGAATATTCACAAAAAATAAATGAATCCATGAGCTGGTTTTCTCAAAATTCAAATATTGAAAAAATGAATAATAACCTAAAAACAAGCCTAGTAAGCGATCTTAAAACAGAATGCTA
>JAVZCX010000001.1:0-8963 GCA_038874185.1 Candidatus Micrarchaeia archaeon | reverse complement strand
TAAATGAATTGATGATCGTGATAAGTGACAATGACATGTATAGTTTTGAAAATGGAGAATGGATAGGATACGCTGATTTTATTCTAAGCATAGATAATATGAAAAAAGAATTGCAGGAATATTTGAAGTAAAAAAAAAGATGAACAATGAAATAATGACTAAAATAACTAGCTAGCTATAAAAAAGTAAAAAGAATTAAAGAATTAATAGTGATCCAATCCAAAATCGTGAGCTAATAAGATAATTAAAATTTAATTATATTAAAATCAGAACGTATAAACATACAAAAAATAAAAGAAATTAAAGAAAAAGAATAAGAAATAAATAAAAAATAAAAGATTAACTAATTTACTGGCAGGTTCCTACAAGTGGTCTATCGCCGACTTCTGACATATTTTCAATTCCATTAACAATTGTATAATTTATTTTTATGTTGGTTAATTCGTATGGATCCCCGATTTTTTGACAGAAGTTAGTATAAGAACCTAATATATATGAAATTACTTTCGTTTCGCCAGGTAAGAGTAGATATGTTGTATTATTTGAAACATTACCTGCTGAAAAACCGATTATATTTATTTGATAGTCAGCAGCATTTTGTACTTGTAATGTCAAATTACCATTATTACTATCGTTGAAAAACTTGTATTCTCTTATCTGGATTGGGTATTGAGAAGACCAGTAGAGTTTAACTTGTCTCTCCTTTAGGCTACCTGCAAAGCCTGGTATCCATCCCATAAATGCAAAGATTACCAGTGCAATTATTATTGCCACTGCAAGCAAAACCAAATATTCTATAGTTGCTTGACCTTTTTTCTTTCCAAACATATATCCACCTCAATTAATTTTCCAAACATATCGCAATATTTTTAACGATATGTTGTTACTGATTATTATGATTATAATGCAAGATATAAAAATCTTTTTTTAGATTCCAAAAGATGCGATTAGAGAGGACATAGCAGATCTAAATATTAAAAATGCAATGATGGCTAAGGGTAATAATATTATTGAATATCTAAATCCTTGCTTTACCTCTCCGTGCCACAATACACCCAACATAAGTGAAGCAGAGATAGCACCTATAGATATGAGAATTATGAATATGATTAAAACTGATGACGGATCTAAAGTTTGGGAAGTGACTACATTTGATATTGGAATTACACTTATCAAACCGCCGAATCCCCCAGTAAACTGTTGGCTTTGTTTTGCGGTTGCGCTAATGAAAACTGATGAAACAGAAAGAAGCAATGGAATTCCCAATATAGTAAGGAATGAAATGAAATATACATATCCTCTTGTTGAGGTCTCTAATTCTTTCTGTACTCTATTTGTATCTCTTAAATCATCAGCTACAGAGAGCAACAGTCTTCCTAATTCCCCTCCAGATCTTGATGCTCTATCTATAATTGCAACTGTTCTTTTAAGTGCATTGGAATCAATCTTAGAATTAAGATACGACAGCTGATCCAATATTGATTTTGATCCGATAGCCAAAGATCTTATCTTCATCATTTCAGATGTTATTGGATCGAAATCAGGCCTTAAAGAAACATAGAGCGCTGATATCGGTTCCATTCCTGCCCTTATATTCATTGCAACGCTTGAAAGAAAATCAGGTAATATATCATTTGTTCTTCTTTTTCTATATTCTATTTTAAGATACAATGCTGAAAAAACAAATATCCAATAAACAATGAATGCAGTCAATCCAATTATAAAAGAGAATATGAGAAATCTTGTCTCTGCAGGATTCAAGCCTGCTTCAGATAGATAACTAAAGAATATGGTTGGTGCAGAGAGAAATGCAAGGCCAAAGAGCAATGAAACTATTGAATTCTTTATAAACCAAGATTCTGGCGCTTCCTCCTCTCCTGCATATGACAGCAATTCTTGAATCTTATTTTTAATATATGCTGGTACTCTGTCTTCTAAATTTTTTAACAGATTGCTAAATATCATACAACCCCTTCTCATATTGCAGGTCTCCCTGCCCTCATTAAACCTATCAATACAACTTGGAATAAAGATGATAAAATAACTAAAGCAAATAATAGATCAAATGTTATTGGAAATATGCCAAATGCAGAAAGTATAGCAAAAAATGTTATTACAATCGATGGTATCACTGCTGCGAATAACAAATAAAGTAGCAAATAGAAATTTAAAGAAGCGCCGTATTCCCTTATTTTCCTCAATTGTTCTGATGAAAGCATATTTATAGAATTTTCCAATGCGAGAGTTAATCCGACTCCGGTTCGCATTGATGAGGACAGATGCCATAAAATCCTCTTGAAGCTTTCTGAGCTTGTTTTCTGCGCTACTTTTTCTAATGCATTTACATCTCTTTCCCCAGTATTGATTTCTCGAACTGCAGCGTCTATATCTCTTGAAATTGGTCCGTATCCTGCTCTTGCAACATTCACAAGTATATTATATAATGGTACACCAGATGTCGAATCTATCCACATTTCTCTAAGAACATATAAAAGTTCGAATTCAGTGGTTTCCGCAACTTTTCTTGCGAGAATCCCTGGATAAATATAATGCAAATAAAAAAAGAAAAGAAATGAAATCACAAATGTTGTTATTGAAAGGGGGGCTGCAGATTCTGGTGTTTCAAATGCTATCAGAATTTGCAATACAAATACCATGGCTGAAAAGAACAAAGCCCAGACAAGAGAGGATAAGAGGAATGCAACCATTATATAATCAGGCTCACCGACGAGGTAGGCCTTTTCAATCTCTTTTTTCTTTGAAGGAGTCAATAAAAGCCTTGCAAGTGGAAGCAGGAATCTTCCATATTTTGCTTTCTCTGTTGGAACTAATTGAATAGGTATGTAGACTTCAGAATGGTTTTCTTTTTGAATCTCTGAATTTAATGATTTAATTGATGATTTGCCTTTATTTTCATCGATATTTTTCTTTTTTGCAAGCATCGGTTATCCCTCTAATAAATTCAAATCATCTTTTCTTTCCTTTTGGTTTCTTGCTCCTCTTCTCTGCCTTTGCCTTTTCTATCTCTTCTGTAAGCGTTTTGAGAACTTCTGAAGCAGAAAATTCTACTTCTGGTATTTTATTTAGCGAGATTGGTTTGGATTCTTCCTTTACATTTATCTCTTCATTTGAAACTGCCTTGAAAGTAGAAAGGGTTGGAGCTTCAAACAGATGTTTTGGTTTTGGAACACCTTCTAGCTCTTTGTCTTTTTCAACAGCCCTATAAAGCACATCTGGCGTATTGTAATATGCCTTTGCAACCTCGCTGATCTGCAAGATATCAAAATACTTCTGTCTTACCATCCAGTTTAAAATCTGCTTTCTCTCTTCTAGATCATCGTAAATTTCCTTTTCAGTCATTCCAGTATAAACGTTTATATCCTCAATATATCTTCTAGGTTTGTTTATCTCTTCAAATTTGTCTGTTCTTGGTCTCCAGATATATAATCTATTTGTTGACAAAGTACCTTCTAAACCAGGTGAAATTTCAGATATTTCAAATGTTCTTCTTAGATTTCTTCTTCTGTCTCTGTGCTGTACAACAATTAAATGAATAGATTCGACTTCTGTTGCATGGATTGAAAACGGCGGCTCTAGCATACGCTTAAGAAGTTGGTTTGCTGAATCTGCATGGAATGTTGTGGAGACGCTGTGTCCTGTATGCATTGCATCAAATAGAACTTTTGCCTCATCTGGAGATCTGACTTCACCTAAGATTATTCTATCCGGCCTCATTCTTAACGAAGTTATTAAGAGATCTGCCATTGATATCCTAACTTTTTCCATTTCAAGAGATGGACCTCCTTCCCTTACAAGAAGAGGAACCCAGTTCCATATATGCTCAGGAAGTGCGATCTCTCTTGTCTCTTCAATCGAAACTATTCTTTGATATGGTGGAGACAGCTGCATCATGATGTTAAGAAGACTTGTTTTTCCGCTTGCAGTTCCTCCAGTTGCTATAACGTTCATCTCATAATGCACAGCCTGCCATAGCAATGCAGCCATATCAACAGAAAGAGTATGGTTTGCAATGAATTTAGTAACTGTCCATGGTTCTTTTGCAAATTTTCTAATAGTAATTGTATTTCCTTTTGTAGAAGCCGGGAAGAGGGTTGCAGTTGCTCTGTCACCAGTTGTTAAGAAAGCATCTAATATTGGGTTTGCAATAGTAATCTGTTGTCCTACTCTTCTTGCAATTTGAGATGCGATATTTGCGATTTCCTCTTCGTCTTTAAATTTAAGATTTGTCTTCATCCATCCATAGTTTCTATGGTAAACTGAAATAGGAATAACTGAAGTGTTTACGGAGATTTCTTCAAGATTTTCATCGCCCATTAAGATTTCAAGCTCTCTCATTCCATACATATTAATAAATGTATATCCTGCCAATTGATCCAAGTGCTCTCCGAAATAGACTGACAATTTATCCTTTATTTTGTTATATATTGTTGGAAGGTATGCCTGCATCCTTTCTGGAGTTAAAAAGTAACTTGTATCAAGTGGGATATCTCTCGATATCTCTGGTTCTAATGATCTTAGAAACTCCAGAGTGTATGGTGCAGGTTCGCTATAAACCACATGATAAAATGGCCTTCTTTCTTGGTCTCTATAAATGTAGATAGTTACATCCACTCCATTGACATCAAATGAATACTTTTCATCGAAAGAAGTAGGTATTGATTCATGTTTTTCATCTAGAACTTTTACAAGAGATAAAACCGGTGAACCTACAGCAGGGTAATCCAATCGCATTATCCCTCTTGTCTCAAGATTTCTTCCAACAATCTCAATTATTTCTTGGTTTAAATCCAACTGAGAAGACAAATCCTTTAAAGACATCGGCTTCTCCTTTATTAAAGAAGCGATCCTATCAATTTTCGTCTTTATCATAAAATATCATTAGAGTAATTGTATTTTTAAGCATTTCTAATAATATTTAAATCATGTGCATCTATCGCGGAATACAAAACAGAGTAGCAATCATGGACTCAATAGCAAGTCCATATGAATTATTCAGTCCTGACTGCATCAACAGTCAGCTAAAACAATTGGCATTAGTAACCGATGTTGAATTCGACAGGATAAGATACGAAGAAGAAATGATAATTGAATTTGACGAACAAAAGACTCAGGTTATTAAGGAATATGTCTCGCTTATAAGGCAGGTTGAATTGATAACGTTAAATCCTGATTCTTTTGGAAGAAAAGAGGATGATTATTATACTGTAAGAAAGAAAGTGCTTAAAGAAGTTTTAGATTCACTCTACCAAAATCCATTGATTGCAGAACAAAAGATAATGGAATACAAAGAGCCAGAGCCTACAAGAGGAGTTTTTCTTGAAGGATATAGAAGATTTGGAACAATACTCCTTAATACGTTGGATGCGTTAAGAAAGACAAAGATGTATTCTCTTACAAAGCAATTTGGAGATATGAGAAGTGTGTTTCTGCAATTTGCTGAGATGAGAAGCGCTGCTTTCGTTGAAACAATTTCGCTCGAGCTTCCGCAGAATGCAAAGCTGATCGAAGCTAAAACTGCAAAATATGATTTACCATACAGTTGGAAGGTTGAGATTTACGAGCTTCCTGGAAAAGAAGCCAACATGTATGTGCAGAAAAACGATATTCTTCAAAACCTTCCAGATCCGCTCAAAAAATTAATGAGGCAATACATAGCTGCAAACATGCAGCAAATAACTGGTGTTCTTGACTATGCAGCTTTGTACGATAAGAAACTTCTCGAATACAGGCAATATTATCTGGATACTGCTGCAATGAACAAAATACCTATAACTCAAGAGCAAGCATTGGTAATGGCAAAAGAAACTGTTAATTGGACGCTTGGATTGGGTGCTCCCCTTGAGAACCTTGCACTTGACCAAAACAACATAACTGATATTTATATAGATGCTGAAAACTCTCCTCTCTATCTTGAGCATGTTTATCATGGAACCTGCCACACCCAATACAGATACAATAGACAGCTCCTTGAATATGCGTTCCTTAATGCAACACTTGGAGCTAAGCTAGGAAAGAAACTTGATGAAAGAAATCCGTTGATAGATTTGATGCTAAATAGAATTAATATGAGATGTCATCTGCAGGGACCGCCTGCAACATTCGGTGAGCTTCAAGGCGCATTTAGAATTATGAAACCTACTCCATTCACCTACTCGCAGTATCTCCATTACAATTCAATGTCTGCATTTTTCTGCGGATATGACGATGTAATGGTTTCACTTGGAACATCTGAAGGTGTAATGGGAATAAAGGGATGCGGTAAAACTTCATTTACTGCTGCAAAGATAACTGCGATTGGAACAAAGAAGAGAATAATTCCAGTACAGGATATAGAAGAAATTCCCACTAGAGCTTACAGAAAATATGGATTCCATATAGGTTCTGCAAAGGTTGCAGAGGAAGAGGAAGAAAGAACTGCATTGTCAATTGTAAAGATGACTTCTGCATTGCTAAGAATGGGTGAAGCAGCGGTAATAATTAATGAACTTAGATCAAGAACTGCTGTACAAGGTATTATCAATCTTTTAAACACACAACCAGGAGTATTTTTACTCTACAATTTCCATGCTGAAAGTTTAAGAGATGTGCAAGACAGATTAGAGCTAGTATTTGGAATTCCTGCTGCATCAATGTTTGCAACAGACAGATATACATTCATGCATAAATTTAGATTCGGAAGAAAAGAAAGATTGTATAGAATTATAAAGAAGGCATACGAATCAGAGCCTGTGGAAAGAAAATTTATAGAAACATTTTCATTTACTAGGGGATCTAATATCGCAAATTCAAGACTTGATTGCCAGTTCATAAAGAATCCAGAAGCAAGCCAATGGACAATTGAAAATATTGATGTAGGCAAACTTGAGAAAGAAATAGATATTAAATTCATACCTCCAGCATTAGAAAGAAGGGCTGCAGATACTGGAATCTCTCCAGAACAATATATGTTAGAAGCATTCATGAAAGGAAAAGTTTATTCCCAAATATACAAAGCATCTTTAGAAGCAGATAATCCAATGCTAAGGGAAATAGGGTTCGTACTTAAAGCAAATGCATCACTTAGAAAACTAATGAAAGAGAAAGAAAAGGAAAATGGAGAAATTGATTACTCTGATCTAGAAAAAGAATGGGCGGTAATATTTCCAAATCTTGTTAAAGAAGAACTCCGCCAAACCAGCCAGATACAAAAAGAACAGACGCAACAATAAGAATTCTATTTTGCATTTTCATTCAAGTGATTAGAATGACAATCGAACAACAGATAAAAGAAATAGAAGACGAAATAGCAAGAACACAATATAATAAGGCTACGGAACACCATATAGGACTGCTTAAAGCAAAGATAGCAAGATTAAAAGAGAAGGCGGCGGGTTCGAAAAAAAGTGGTGGCGGAAAAGGCTTCATGGTAAAAAAAGAAGGAGATGCGACTTTGGTTATGGTCGGCTTTCCTTCCGTAGGAAAATCCACACTTATCAATCGCCTGACTGGAACAAAATCACAGGTTGCAGCTTGGGAGTTTACTACAAAAGATGTGATTCCTGGTGTTTTGATTCATAAAGGTGCAAAAATCCAGATTCTTGATATACCTGGAATCATAGAAGGGGCTGCTGAAGGAAAAGGAATGGGCAAAATGGTTCTTTCTACGGTTAGAGCTGCAGATATGATTATGATTGTAACTGATCCAAAAAGATATGAAAAAATAGAAACAATATTAGACGAATTAGAAAAGGCAAATATTAGAATGGATAAAGAACCTCCAGAGATAAAAATAAACAAAAAACAGTATGGCGGCATAGTCATAAATGGTAAACCAGGATTAAAAGAAGAAACAATAAAGGACGTATTGAAAACATTTGGTATTCTTAATGCAGATGTTATAATTCCAAAGCAGATAACACTCGATGAATTAATTGATCATGTCAGCAAATCATGTGTTTATCTGCCTTCATTAATCGTATTAAATAAAGCAGATGAGTTATCCGAAAATGAAATTAAAAAAATAACCGAATATGTAAAGAACAAGTTCAAAAAGGATATAATCGTGATTTCTGCAGAAAAAGGAATTAATATAGAGAAGTTAAAAGATATAGTATATGATAAACTTAGATTCATTCAGATTTATACAAAAAGAAAAGAAGGAAAGGAGCTTGGAGAACCTATGATCGTTAAAAAAGGAACTACCGTAAAAGACGTGTGTCAGAAAATACATAAAGAATTACTTGAAAAATTCAAATATGCATTGGTGAATGGTAAATCAGTTAAATATCCAAATCAAAGGGTAGGATTGGATCACGTAGTTGAAGATCAAGATATTGTTACAATAATAGCTGAAAAATAAAGACTAATGTGATAAAATGGCAGATTATTCATTAAGTAGAATTCCACCAAAAGAGATAAAAGAGGTAATCGATTGGTGCGAAAAAAGAAAAAAGGAAGAGATGAGAGTTCCGCTTATAGAACCGAATCCGTTCAAACATTTTGATTGGATGAGAAATAAAACAGTAATACAAATCGACAGGGAAAAGGAAGTTGCAGATAAAAATGGAATTGTATACGATTCAACCACTCGTTCTCTTTATGAATATGTTAATGGCGTATGGAAAAAAATAGAATAAATAGAATAAAAATAGCCATTACTCAATATTTTCATCTTCACTTTCATCTTTTTTATTCAATTCTATTTCTTTTTCATTATTCATTCCACTTATCCATCTGTTTAACATATTTTTGACCTGGAGTTCTACTGTTATTGGTGGTTTTTGAGTCGGATCTCTGTAACTGTAGTCTATTATGTTTTCACCTGCATTGTCAAACAACTTTATGCACTCGTATCCGTCTTTTCTAAGAAGATATTGCCAACCCAATTCCTTGCTTTCTATTTTGTATATAAATTCGTCTAAAGTTTTTTGCATTAGCTTTATTGCATCAGAATTGCTTGAAAG